>NZ_JBIPKI010000099.1:0-761 GCF_044068515.1 Desulfurivibrio nitratireducens | reverse complement strand
CGGTGGGTGGTAGATATGGATTTGTCCAAGTGTTTCGACACCCTGGACCATGATCTGATTATCAACAGCCTGGGCCGCCGGGTCAGGGATGGCAGCATCCTGGGATTGGTGCGAAGTTTTCTGACCAGCGGGGTAATGGTAGGATCGGAATGGGAGCCGAGTGAAGTCGGCAGTCCCCAAGGCGGGGTGATCAGTCCGTTGTTGGCCAACATCTATCTGGACGCATTTGATCAGTTCATGATGGAGCGCGGTCATCGGATTGTTCGTTACGCCGATGATATTCTGATTCCGTGCCGGTCGAAGAGTGCTGCGGTGAATGCCCTGAGTCAGGCCAGCCGCTATCTGGAAGAAGAGTTGCGTCTCACCGTAAACCGGGAAAAGACCCAGATTGGGCACAGTGCTCGCGGGGTGAATTTTCTGGGAGTGACCATTCACTCCTCGTACACCCGGATCAAACGGGCCAAGCTCAAGTCTTTCAAGGCCAAAGTGAAGGCGATGACCCGGCGGAATATCCCGGTGAACCTGGCTAAGGTCATTGGCGACCTGAACCCGGTGCTGCGGGGTTTTGCCAACTACTTTCGGATAGCCAACTGCCAAGGGGAATACCAGCAGTTGACGGCGTGGATACGACGGAGATTGCGAGCCATCCAGCTGAAACTGTGGAAAAAGCCCAACCGGCTACACCGCAGATTGAGGCAGCTTGGTTATCAAGGCGAATTTAAGGCGATCAGGATGAACTCCTGGGCCAATGCCGCCAATCC
>NZ_JBIPKI010000098.1:0-990 GCF_044068515.1 Desulfurivibrio nitratireducens | reverse complement strand
GTGGAATATGAGTCGGAGAAGCGTCATTACGCCCACGTTGACTGTCCGGGCCATGCCGACTACATCAAGAACATGATCACCGGCGCGGCCCAGATGGACGGGGCGATTCTGGTGGTTGGCGCCGATGACGGCCCGATGCCGCAGACCCGTGAGCACATCCTGCTGGCGCGTCAGGTCGGGGTGCCGGCCATTGTGGTGTTTCTCAACAAGTGCGACATGGTGGACGATCCGGAGCTGATCGAGCTGGTGGAGATGGAGTTGCGCGAGCTGCTGAGCAAGTACGACTTTCCCGGCGACGACACCCCGATCATCCACGGCAGCGCCTTGAAGGCCCTGGAGAATCCCGAGGACGAAGCGTCGGCCAAGCCGATCTGGGATCTGATGGCGGCCTGCGACAGCTTTGTGCCGGAGCCGGAGCGTGACATCGATCGTCCGTTCATTATGCCGGTGGAGGATGTGTTTTCGATTTCCGGTCGTGGCACGGTGGCCACCGGTCGGATCGAGCGGGGTATTGTCAAGGTAGGCGACGAGATCGAGATTGTGGGTATTCGACCGACGCAGAAGACCACGGTTACCGGGGTTGAGATGTTCCGCAAGATTCTGGACCAGGGCCAGGCCGGGGACAACGTGGGTGTTCTGTTGCGGGGCACCAAGCGTGATGATATCGAGCGGGGCCAGGTTCTGGCCAAGCCGGGCAGCATCACCCCGCACACCAGGTTCCAGGCCGAGTGCTATATTCTGAGCAAGGAAGAGGGAGGTCGGCACACCCCGTTTTTCAACGGTTACCGGCCGCAGTTTTACTTCCGGACCACGGACGTGACCGGGGTAGTAACCCTGCAGGAAGGAACCGAGATGGTAATGCCGGGGGACAATGTAACGGTAGAGGCCGAACTGATCACCCCGATCGCCATGGACGAGGGTCTGCGTTTTGCCATCCGTGAAGGTGGCCGGACCGTAGGCGCCGGTGTCATCAACAAGATCATCGCTTAA
>NZ_JBIPKI010000097.1:0-1293 GCF_044068515.1 Desulfurivibrio nitratireducens | reverse complement strand
TGAATTTATCTCAGTTTGTAATCAAATTCCTCGACCTGGATTTTGTCCAGGAAGAGTTTTAGTTTCTGCTCTTTGACATCGATAGTAGCCACCACGTATTGGAGCATCATCTCCGGCGGAACCGGAAATCGTTCGCCAAAGATGTCCAGTTTCAGGTCGCTGCGAATGAGTCGCACAAGATGATATTTCCCGACTTCCGGTTTTTCCAGTGGATGTCTGGGCGGCTCATCTTCTGCTGGAAACCTCAGTTTGACATTTGATGCCGCCAAGGCCTTCAGCGGTGTACCGCCCTTGAGCTTGCCGTATCGATATCTACTGTTGTGACGCTGCTCGAACGCAAGGGATCCGGTTTTCAGTTCCTCGACAGACGCCATTACTACTTTGCCGAGAAACCTTTGTTGATAACGCTCGTTGAAGTTTTCAACCATCCCGTTTCTCCACGGCTCGGCCATAGGGATGAACCACGGTTCAACGCCGTTGTACAGGCAAAGCCGGATCAGTGGCCCCATACCGCGAGGATGCCGCCGGCTGCCGAAGAAAGACAGGGCATTGTCAATCTGAACGCGATCTGGGATACCGATGCGCTTCCATGCAGCCCAGAATCCATCCAGGACTGACTGTGATGCTATGGAAAGCGAAGGGTGCAGGCCACACCTGACCGTTGCTGTGTCAACAATATTCAGGCTGTAGAAACGAATCGGCCCCTTCAGATAGCACGGTCCAACAAAGTCTGCCTGATGAGTCTGATTTGGTAACGTTGACGGCAGAGCAGGATAAGCGGTTCCTTTGGGTTCGTAGCGGCCCGTTCGGCGATGTGTCAGGTCGTTTCTGGCGAGAATCCGGTTAATTGTCCTGATCGACGGGAGCGGCTCGACTCCCAGATCTTCTATCTCCCACAGGATCGCTTGGGCGCCGCAGAACAGATCCTGGTTGTAGAGATTGAGGCGAATCATCTTGACGATCTCCTCGATCTCCGGAGGCGTTCGATTCGAAGACACAAGAGGACATCGCGAATGCTCCTCAAACCAACAGGGGTCACCTTCGTCAAACCTTTTGACCCACTTGTATAGCCAGAATCTGGATTTGCCGAGTGATATGCAAATCGACTCAGGGCTCTCGCCGGCCTTGAAGCGCTGTACAGCCAGTACCCGAAGTTGCTTGATTTCCTTTTCCATGAACACCTCCGAAATGAATTTGGTGTTCACAGAATGACGTAGTGGCTATTCGATTGTCAGAGAACTATTATCGATGTGCTGGCACATTTTTTTGTTATCGATGTCCTGGCACTCAACA
>NZ_JBIPKI010000096.1:0-1563 GCF_044068515.1 Desulfurivibrio nitratireducens | reverse complement strand
GATCGGTGGTTGGCAGGTGGCCGTTGAGCAGTGCCGCAGGTTGCGGCAAGCGGGACGGTGCCGCGTGCTCCAGGCCCGCAAGCCGGCCCGATCGCCGCAAGATGCGGTGCTGCTGAATGGCCACCGAGGGGGTGTAGCTCAGCTGGGAGAGCGCCTGCCTTGCACGCAGGAGGCCATCGGTTCGATCCCGTTCACCTCCACCAGGAATTTTAGCCGTCTTTGGCGGCGCCTTGAGTTCGGATCCAGCGGATCCGGAGCGGGGTTTTAGTGGTATTAGATCTTTGATAATTGAATATGTTGTTGTGAATGCATTTTAGTAGCTGAGTCGATCAAGCGAATTAGCAAGATATTTGGTCAAGCTATTAAGGGCAGACGGTGGATGCCTTGGTACCGGGAGGCGATGAAGGACGCGGTAAGCTGCGATAAGCTTCGGGGAGTCGCTAACAGGCTTTGATCCGGAGGTTTCCGAATGGGGCAACCCGGCCAGGTAGAACCTGGTCATCATGTACTGAATAGATAGGTACATGAAGCGAACGGGGGGAAGTGAAACATCTCAGTACCCCCAGGAGTAGAAATCAATTGAGATTCCGTCAGTAGTGGCGAGCGAACGCGGAACAGCCCAAACCGCAGTACTTGTGCTGCGGGGTTGTGGGGCCCCGATGTGGGATTGACAAGGGATAGCAGAACGGTCTGGAAAGGCCGGCCAGAGACGGTGATAGCCCGGTATGTGAAATCTTGCGTCACCCTAGGGTGTCCCCGAGTACCACGGGACACGTGAAACCCCGTGGGAATCTGGGAGGACCATCTTCCAAGGCTAAATACTACCCGGTGACCGATAGTGAACCAGTACCGTGAGGGAAAGGTGAAAAGAACCCCGGGAGGGGAGTGAAATAGAACCTGAAACCGTCTGCTTACAAGCAGTGGAAGCACTATGTCGCAAGACAGTGTGACCGCGTGCCTTTTGCATAATGAGTCAGCGAGTTACCCTATGCAGCGAGGTTAAGCCGTGAGGTGGAGCCGTAGCGAAAGCGAGTCTTAATAGGGCGTTTAGTTGCATGGGGTATACCCGAAGCCGAGTGATCTAGCCATGGCCAGGGTGAAGCGAAGGTAACACTTCGTGGAGGCCCGAACCAGTGTAGGTTGAAAACTGCTTGGATGAGCTGTGGCTAGGAGTGAAAGGCTAATCAAACTCGGGAATAGCTGGTTTTCTCCGAAATATATTTAGGTATAGCCTCGTGTGATGACTGACGGAGGTAGAGCACTGATTGGGCTAGGGGTCCCCACAGGATTACCAACCCCTGTCAAACTCCGAATACCGTCAAGCTCAAGCACGGGAGTCAGACTACGGGTGATAAGATTCGTGGTCGAAAGGGAAAGAGCCCAGACCGCCGGTTAAGGTCCCTAAGTGCATGCTAAGTGGTAAAGGATGTGGAACTGCCCAGACAACCAGGAGGTTGGCTTAGAAGCAGCAATCCTTCAAAGAAAGCGTAATAGCTCACTGGTCGAGTGGGTCTGCGCCGAAAATTCAACGGGGCTAAGCATGCCACCGAAGCCGCGGATTTC
>NZ_JBIPKI010000094.1:0-2123 GCF_044068515.1 Desulfurivibrio nitratireducens | reverse complement strand
AAAAAGCCCCCGCAACCGGTCGAACGGTTACGGGGGCTTGCTTCAAAAGGATTCGGCGGCGACCTACTCTCCCACCAAGTTTCCCTGGCAGTACCATCGGCGCTGAGGGGCTTAACTTCCGTGTTCGGAATGGGAACGGGTGTGACCCCCTCGCTATGGCCACCGAAAAAACTGCGTAACCGTCAGCAGCGCCCCGCCTTGGGGCGATCGGGCCGGCTCACATAGCAGGCTATTGTTCGCCGTCCCGCTTGCCCCAATCCGGGGCACTGCTGACGGTTACGCCTGTTGTTGCCGACCATCAAATGCTGACAGTCAAAAAAACAGTGATAACTGAATATGTTGTCGGGGCTTTTCAGCAGCTTTGAGCTGATGGCGAAATAAAAAGGAATTGGTCAAGCCGCACGGCTTATTAGTACCGGTAAGCTCCATGTGTTGCCACACTTCCACACCCGGCCTATCAACGTCGTAGTCTACGACGAGCCTTCAGGTGGGGGTTAACCCACGGGGTATCTTATCTTGGGGTGGGCTTCCCGCTTAGATGCTTTCAGCGGTTATCCCTGCCGAACGTGGCTACCCTGCCATTGCCGCTGGCGCGACAACAGGAACACCAGTGGTTCGTCCATCCCGGTCCTCTCGTACTAGGAACAGATCCCCTCAAATACCCTACGCCCACAGCAGATAAGGACCAAACTGTCTCACGACGTTTTAAACCCAGCTCGCGTACCGCTTTAATTGGCGAACAGCCAAACCCTTGGGACCTGCTCCAGCCCCAGGATGCGATGAGCCGACATCGAGGTGCCAAACCTCCCCGTCGATATGGACTCTTGGGGGAGATAAGCCTGTTATCCCCGGAGTACCTTTTATCCGTTGAGCGACGACCCTTCCATGCGGAATCGCCGGATCACTAAGACCTACTTTCGTACCTGCTCGACTTGTCAGTCTCGCAGTCAAGCTCCCTTATGCCTTTACACTCTACGGCTGGTTTCCAATCAGCCTGAGGGAACCATCGCGCGCCTCCGTTACTCTTTAGGAGGCGACCGCCCCAGTCAAACTACCCACCAGACAATGTCCCTGACCCGGATGACGGGCCGAGGTTAGAAGCCTAGAACAATCAGGGTGGTATTTCAAGGTTGACTCCACGAGGACTAGCGTCCCCGCTTCAATGTCTCCCACCTATCCTACACAAATCATCCCAAACTCCAATGCCAAGCTATAGTAAAGGTTCACGGGGTCTTTCTGTCTTGCTGCGGGTAACCGGCATCTTCACCGGTAATACAGTTTCGCTGAGCCCCTGGTTGAGACAGTAGGGAAATCGTTACGCCATTCGTGCAGGTCGGAACTTACCCGACAAGGAATTTCGCTACCTTAGGACCGTTATAGTTACGGCCGCCGTTTACCGGGGCTTCGGTTCGGAGCTTCTCCCGAAAGATAACTCCTCCCCTTAACCTTCCGGCACCGGGCAGGCGTCAGACCATATACCGCGTCTTTCGACTTCGCATAGTCCTGTGTTTTTAGTAAACAGTCGCTCCCCCCATTTCTCTGCAACCCCCTTCGGCTCGATAAGTATTTATTTCACCTGATGGGGGCACACCTTCTCCCGAAGTTACGGTGTTATTTTGCCGAGTTCCTTAACCAGAGTTCTCTCAAGCACCTTAGGATACTCTCCCTGCCTACCTGTGTCGGTTTACGGTACGGTCGCTGCTTCAACTCGCTACGAGGCTTTTCCTGGCAGCATGGGATCAACCGCTTTGCGGGCTTGCGCCCTCGTCATCACGCCTCAGCGTTAATAGAGAAACGGATTTGCCTGCTTCTCCCGCCTACACGCTTAAACCGGGATTTCCAACACCCGGCCGGCCTACCCTTCTGCGTCCCCCCTTCACTCAAACGTTGAAACAACGGCACAGGAATATTCACCTGTTTCCCATCGACTACGCCTCTCGGCCTCGCCTTAGGGGCCGGCTAACCCTGGGCAGATTGACTTGACCACAGGAAACCTTAGGCTTTCGGTGTGCGGGGTTCTCACCCGCATTTGCGCTACTCGTGTCAGCATAAGCTCTTGTGGGACCTCCAGCACTCCTTTCGGTGCACCTTCTCAGGCTACCACAATGTTCTCCTACCACTCC
>NZ_JBIPKI010000093.1:0-2152 GCF_044068515.1 Desulfurivibrio nitratireducens | reverse complement strand
GCCGGTATTCAGCAGCATCGGGAGCAAGCAAAAAACATGAGTGAACCCATCAAGCCTTTGGCCGCCGATTTCATCCGGACCATCATCACCGATGATCTGGCCAGCGGCAAACACGACCAGATCGTCACCCGGTTTCCCCCGGAGCCCAACGGTTATCTGCACATCGGCCACGCCAAGTCCATCTGCCTCAACTTCGGCATTGCCGGCGAGTTCACCCCGGCCCGCTGCCACCTGCGCTTCGACGACACCAATCCCAGCAAGGAGGAAACGGAATACGTCGAGGCGATCAAGGAAGATGTCCGCTGGCTGGGCTTCGACTGGGGCGAACATCTTTACTTTGCCTCGGATTATTTCGAGCAGATCTACGAATACGCCGAACACCTGATAAAAAACGGCCTGGCTTACGTCTGCGATCTCTCGGCCGAGGAAATCCGGGCCAGCCGGGGCACCCTGACCGAACCGGGCCGCAACAGCCCTTACCGCGAGCGCCCCAGCTCAGAGAGTATCGATTTATTCCGACGGATGCGGGCGGGGGAATTCCCCGACGGCGCCAGGGTGCTGCGGGCGCGAATCGATATGGCCTCGGGCAATCTCAATCTCCGCGACCCGGTGCTCTACCGGATCATGCACCGCGGCCATCATCGCACCGGGGCGCAGTGGTGCATCTATCCGATGTACGATTTCACCCACCCTATTTCCGACGCCCTGGAGGGAGTAACCCATTCCCTCTGCACTTTGGAATTCGCCGATCACCGCCCGCTTTACGACTGGATAATCGTTAACTTGCCGCTTCCCTGCCAGCCCCGCCAGATCGAATTCGCCCGCCTGAATCTGGGCTATACCGTGGTGAGCAAGCGCAAGCTGCTGCAGTTGGTCAACGAAGGATATGTCGGCGGTTGGGACGACCCCCGGATGCCGACCTTGTCGGGCATCCGCCGGCGGGGCTATCCGCCGGCGGCGATCCGCAGTTTCTGCGACCGAATCGGGGTGGCCAAAAAGGAAAGCCTGGTGGATGTCAGCCTGCTGGAACACTACGTGCGGGAGGAACTGAACGAATCAGCCGTCCGGGTCATGGGCGTACTCAAGCCCTTGAAAGTGGTGATCACCAATTATCCCGCCGGCCGGAGCGAGGAGTTGACCGCGCAGAATCACCCCCAGAAACCGGAAATGGGTAGCCGTCTCCTGCCTTTTGCCCGGGAGATTTATATCGAGCGGGATGATTTCATGGAGGAACCGCCCAAGAAGTTTTTCCGGCTGGCTCCGGGCCGGGAAGTGCGGCTGCGTTACGCCTACTTTATCAAGTGCGATGAAGTGATCAAGGATGCTACCGGCGAAATCAGCGAGCTGCGGTGCAGCTACGATCCGGCCACCCTTGGCGGCAACGCCCCCGACGGGCGCAAGGTGAAGGGCACCATTCACTGGGTGGCCGCCGACCGGGCCCTGAAGGCCGAAGTGCGCCTCTACGACCGCCTCTTTACCGAGGAGAACCCCGAAAAAGCCGCGGCCGGCGGGGGCGACTTCAAGGATTTCGTCAACCCCCATTCCCTGGTGATTTTGCCGGACTGCCGCCTGGAACCAAGCCTGGCCGCCGCCCGGCCCGGCCAACACTTCCAGTTTGAACGCCAGGGCTATTTCTGCCTGGACGGCCAGGATTCTCGCCCGGAAGGCCCGGTTTTCAACCGTAGCGCGACCCTGCGCGACACCTGGGCCAAACTCCGGTAAACGACCAGCAGCACCCCATCTTTGGCCGATCAGGCCGGCTCACATAGCGCTGCTATAGTTTGCCGGCCTGCTTGACCAAATCTGGGGCACTGCTGATCGTTTACCTTTATCGTCATACGTTAATCTGCAAGGGCAGTAGCACCCCATCTTTGGCCGATCAGGCCGGCTCACATAGCGCTGCTATAGTTTGCCGTCCTGCTTGACCAAATCTGGGGTACTGCTGATCGTTTACCTTTATCGTCATACGTTAATCTGCAAGGGCAGTAGCACCCCATCTTTGGCCGATCAGGCCGGCTCACATAGCGCTGCTATAGTTTGCCGGCCTGCTTGACCAAATCTGGGGTACTGCTGATCGTTTACCTTTACCGTTATACGTTAATTTGCAAAAGGGCAGCAGCACCCCATCTTTGGCCGATCAGGCCGGCTCACA
>NZ_JBIPKI010000092.1:0-2255 GCF_044068515.1 Desulfurivibrio nitratireducens | reverse complement strand
CCCCATGCTCTTCTGCGTCCAGCGGGGCGACGCCCGCTCCTTTGCCCCGGCAGCCGCCATCGATCCCGCCTACGCCGCCGCTTTGGGCCGGGCCGCCGCCGGCGGGGTCCTGGTCCTGGCCTACCGGGCGACCCCGACGCCGGTGGGGATCGTGGTCGATACCCCTTTGCCGGTGGTTTTGGCGGGGGGATTTGGTTAACCACAGAGGACACAGAGGACACGGAGAGGTTGGGTTTGATGGCACGGCTTGGGTTCTGGGGGAAGGGCACCGGGCTTGCGGAGTAGTGCTTTAAATGCTCAATTTTTTAAGTATCTCTGTGTTCTCTGTGCTCTCTGTGGTCAACAATGCCAACCTCGCCACAAATCCCCAGCCGTCTTGCTTGCCCGCGTAGCTTTTTTGTTTAACCACAGAGGACGCAGAGGACACAGAGGGCGCAGAGAGGTTGTTTTTGGTGGAGCGGTTTGTGGCCCCCGATCAGAGCAGGCCGAAGAAAAAGAGGAAAATCAGCAGCAGGCAGGAGCAGCCGGCCAGGGACCAGGAAGCGAGCCGTTCCTCGACCCGGCGGCTTATTTCCGCCAAACCTTCGAGCAGGTGGCGTTGCCGGCGCTCCCCGGCCGCGGCCACCCCCCGCAAGCCTTCCCGCCATTTTGCTTCCCAGGCGGCGATGATCTGCAGCAGCCCCGCCTCTTCTGCGGTGCCGGCCAACTTGTCGTCCGCCGCCATGATGGTTTCGCCGACCTGGTCCGGCCGTTCCCGCTCCCGGCGGCTGGCCCGGCCGTAAGGCAACTCCCGGCCATAAATCAAACCGGCCAGCAGCAGGGCCAGCAGGATCGGGGCCAGGGCGCCCAGGTGCTTGGCCCAGCCGCCGGCGGAGGTCGGCAGCAGTTCAGCCGGCAGCAAGAGGGGCCAGAATAGCGGCAGGCCGGAGATCACCAGCAAACCCCAGGGCAGCAGCAGGCCCGCCGCTCCGCTTCCGGCGGCGGCCGGCGGTCCCGGCCCGGCCGCGTTCTCGCCCGGCCGGCGCCATTTTTCCCCCAGCAGGGCCAGAAAATGGATCAGCAGCAAGGCGGTCAGCACACTGCTGAGGCTCAGCAGCAGACTGAACAGGCGCGGCCCCCAGAGGGCCCCGGCCCCCTCGGCCGGCAGCAGCAGCACGATGGCGGCCTGGCCGCCGGCCAAAAGCTGGCCCTTGGCGAGAAAACCGCTGGTGCCGGGAGCCCCGGCCAGGGAAAGGGCCGGCAGCAGCACCCCCAGGGCCAGCAGGATTCCGGCCGGCGACCAGCCGCCCCCGGTCCCCCTCTCAGCCCGGGCCGGGGCCAGCAGGGCCCGGGCTCCGACCACTCCCACCGCCAGGAACAGGGCCCCCTTGGCCAGGCCGTGATGGACCGCGTAAACCTGGACCGCCGCCAGGGTCTCGGGATAGGCGGCGGGCACGGCCAGGCCCAGGCCCAGGCCGGCGGTGATCAAACCCATCTGGCTGATGCTGGACCAGGCCAGCACCGTCTTGGGTTCATTGCGGCGCAGGCCGACCACGGCCCCGTAGAAGGCGGCGAAGAGCCCCAGCAGCAGCAAAAGCAGGCCCCATTCCGGCAGGGTGCTCTCCCCCGGCGGCAGAAAACGGAGCCAGCCCAGCAGTCCGGCCTTGATCATCGCCCCGGAGAGTACGCTGCTGGCCGGAATCGGGGCGGCGGGATGGGCCAGGGGCAGCCAGAAGTGGAGGGGCGGCAGGCCGGCCTTGATGGCGAAGCCGACCAGGAAAAAGGCGCTGAAGGGGGTGGCGGCGGCCCCGGCCGGGGTCAGGCCCAGCAGGCCGCCGGCCGTGTAAACCAGGCCGATCAGGCCGATGAAGATCGCCACTTCGCCCAGGATCACCAGCACCAGGTAGATCCGGCCGGCCCGCAGGGCGGCGGGATCGCGGCGATGAATCACCAGGCCGTAGGCGCTCAGGCTCATCAGGGTGAAGCAGACATTGAAGCTGACCAGGTCCTGGGCTACGATCAGGCCGAAATTGCCGGCCATGGCGGCCAGCAGAAAGAGGAAAAACTGGCGGGGCCGGGGATCGCCGGCCAGGTGGCGGCCGGCGAACCAGGCCGCCAGCAGCCAGAGCCAGGCGCTCAGGAGCAGAAAGGGGCGGCCGGTGGCATCCAGGGCCAGTTCGGTCCCCAGCAGCAGCCAGGGCAGGGCCAGGGGCTGGCCTTCCTGGCCCAGCAGAGCCAGCAGCAGGGCCGGCAGGGCGGTCAGGGGCAACCGTCGA
>NZ_JBIPKI010000091.1:0-2263 GCF_044068515.1 Desulfurivibrio nitratireducens | reverse complement strand
TGTCAATGGCAAAGTAAAAGTGTACCAGTTTCGGCATTTGAAAAGTGTACCACCCCTCGGTCTTGTGTTGCCCCAGGCAGAACCTGGTCGGTGCGGCTTTCCGGCGTGCCCGGTAATTGCTGATCATTTCAATTATCCGTTGTTTTATCGTTTTGCTCTTTGATAACCGATTTGGTGATGGAATGCCCCCGCAGCCGGTAGCTGTGGCCCTTGATGTTGACCACCCGGCAGTGGTGGAGCAAACGGTCGAGGATGGCGGTGGCGATCACCGGATCCCCGAAGAACTCCTGCCAGTCGCCGAAGCTCTTGTTGGAAGTGATGATGGTGGAGCTGCGCTCATAGCGGTGGGAGACGAACTGGAAGAAGAGATAGGCCTCTTCCGGGGTGACCGAGAGATAGCCGACCTCGTCGACCACCACCAGGCTGGAGCTGAGGTAGGCCTTGTGTTTCGATTGGCCGCTCTCCTTGAGCTTGCGGATCAGGGTTTCCATGGTGGTGAAGTAGACCTTGAAGCCGTGGTGACAGGCCTTGATCGCCAGTGAGGTGGCCAGATGGGTCTTGCCGACTCCCGGCGGGCCGAGAAAGACCACGTTTTCATGTTTGGCCAGGAAGTCGAGATCGAAAAGCTCCATGACCATTTTTTTGTCGAGCTGGGGGTGAAAGGAGAAGTCATAGCCGTCGATGGTCTTGGCGCTGGGCAGGCCGGCGGTCTTCATGGCGGTCTGAACCCGCCGGGTATCCTTGGCGGCCACTTCTTCTTCCAGGAGATGGTCGAGAAAGCCCAGATAGGAACTCTGACCGGCCTCGGCTTGCTGGACGATGGTATCGAGCACTTCGGCGGCCCGGCTGAGTTTCAGTCTTTGCAGATTTTCCTGGAGGCGTTCGCCGATCAGTTGTTCCATGGGGCACCTCCTTGGACCAACCGGTCATATTCCGCCAATGACCGGTGGGCCACCTGGGGAAAGAGGGAGCCGCTGACCAGGCCCCGGGTGGCCTTGCCCTTGGCCCGGCCATACTTGCGGTTGAGCTGGGCCTGATCCCGTTTAAGCTGCTCGTAGAAGAGGCGGTTGCCGATCAGCTCATACCGGCCGGCCCCTTCCCGGTAGCTGATAATGAAGTCATGATCATGGAAAACCCGGATGGTTCCGTCCTTGATCTTGAGCAGCACCTTCTTGCCCGCCAGTTGGTGGGGGAGCAGATAGCGGTTGGTGTTGTAGGAGACCTGGCAGTCCTTGTAGACCGTGCGGTACACCTTGAGGGAGGTGTCGTAGTCCACTGGCGGCAGCTTGCCGAGCTGGGGAGTCTCCTGGCGCCAGCGTTGATCCACCGGCAGCCGATGGGTGCCGTGGATCCGCCGGTTGGCGGTTTGGTCGAGCCAGGTTCGAATATCCCGATTGAGGGCCGCGACGGTGGTGAAGGTGTAGCCACGCCAGAACCGTTCCCGAAGATACGCCAACGGCCGCTCCACCTTGCCTTTGACCCAAGGGCTGTATGGTGGGCAGACCTTGGGCCGGAAGCCGCAGTGATGGGCGAAATGGAGAAACTCGATGTTGAAATTGGTCTTGCCGTCCCGGCGATCGACGACCACGTTCTTCATGTTGTCGTAAAGCAACTCGGCCGGCACCCCGCCGAGATAGCGGAAGGCGTCGAGGTGGCAATCCAGGAACGATTCCAGGCTGCAGCGCTCGATGAACTTGACATGCATGGCCCGGGAAAAACCCAGGACCAGGGCAAAGGCGTAAACGGTGGTATGACTGCCGTCCGCCTCCCGGAGCTGGAAATCACCGAAATCGATCTGCCCCTGCCGGCCGGGTTCGGTTTCAAAGCGAAGGTAGGCCAGGCGCTGCTTTTGTTCTTTCAAGGGCCGGATGTAATCGCGAAGGGTTTCGTAGCTGCCGCCGTAACCCATGATGCGGAGCCGTTCCAGGATCCAGGTGGCCTGGTAGTCATCCTGTTCCATATAGTCCCGGATGGCCTGCTTGAAAGGATCAAGCAATGACGGCCGGGATCGGCGCCGGCGATACTGCGGCAAGGAATCCGCTTCCAGATGCTTTTTGACCGTTTTGCGGTGGATGCCCAGCTTCTTGGCGATGGCCCGCATACTCCACCCTTCACGGCGCAACGAGTGGATGTCCATAAACTCCTCCTTCGTGATCATGGGAATCACCTCCTTGATCGGATGGTAATCCCCTTTTGACAGGAAGAGGAAGTGGTACACTTTTACTCTGCCATTTTTGGTACACTTTTACATTGCCGGTGACAG
>NZ_JBIPKI010000090.1:0-2315 GCF_044068515.1 Desulfurivibrio nitratireducens | reverse complement strand
ACCGAGGATCGGTTCCCGGGGGATCAGAAAACCGGCGCCGGTTGAGCCGGCCCCGACGATGGCCCCTTTCCCGC
The DNA here is from genome assembly GCF_044068515.1 of Desulfurivibrio nitratireducens. Classification (NCBI taxonomy): domain Bacteria; kingdom Pseudomonadati; phylum Thermodesulfobacteriota; class Desulfobulbia; order Desulfobulbales; family Desulfobulbaceae; genus Desulfurivibrio; species Desulfurivibrio nitratireducens. Next base: position 2,241 of record NZ_JBIPKI010000090.1, on the reverse strand, counting down.
CGGCCGGGCTGCTGACCGCCTGGCGCCTCCCGGCGGCCGGGGTGGAAACGGTTTTGCGCTATAGCTGCCTGGCCGGGGTGCGTTTTTACCAGTTGGTCATCTCTCCGCTGCTCCCGCCCAGTTGCCGCTTCACCCCGAGTTGTTCCCAATATGCCCTGGAGGCGATCTCCCTGTATGGCGTTCGCCGCGGCGGCTTCCTGGCGCTCAAGAGAATCCTGCGCTGTCATCCCTTCAGCCCCGGTGGTTTTGACCCGGTCAAGTAAAGGAAACTCATTCTGTCATGGATAATTATCGCGCCCTTATTGCCATTGTCCTCTCGATGGCGGTCCTGTTGATTTACCAGTTTGTCTTTATGCCTGCCTCCCCGACCACCACCGCGCCGCCTCCGGCCCCCGAACCCCTGGCCGCCGCGCCCGAGTTCGGGGTCCCGGGCGAGGCCGTGGCGCCGGAGCTGACCGCCCCCGGCCAGGCTCCGGTGGATGTCGCCACCCTGGCGGCCCGGGGAACGAGCCGGGAGATCACGGTGGAAACCGACCTTTACACGGCGGTGATCTCCGAGGCCGGCGGGGTTCTCAAGAGCTTCCGGACCAAGGAATTCCGCGACACCGTCGATCCTCGCTCCGCGGCCAAGGACCTGGTCCGCACCGACCAGGAAGACGGCCTGCCCCTCTTCTTCTCCTGGGGGGTTGAGCCCGGCCGGGCCGAAACCCTCCACTTCGCGGCCGACCAGGAGGGCCGGCTGCAGGTCAATCCCGGCCAGGAGCGCACCCTGACCCTGCGGGCCGTCTCGCCGCTGGGGCTGGAAATTGTCCGCACCTACACCTTCCGGGACAATGACTACCGGATCGCCCTGGCGGTGGACGTCCACAACCGCGGCGAGGTTCCCCTCCAGGGCGCTCCCTATCTGACCCTTGTCAACCGCCCCTTCAGCGACGGCGGCGATCCCCTGGAGCACTTCCTCTTCACCGGGCCGACGGTGCTGGTGGACAACGAGGTCAATCAGGTCAAGGTCAAGGACCTGGCCGGGGAACGGGCCGGGCGCAGCTTCACCGGCCGGGTGAGCTGGGCCGGCTACAACGATTCCTACTTTCTGACCAGCATCATCCCCCTGGGGGTTGAACAGTCCACCGCCCATTTCTCCTCCCGCCGCGACGACCTGGTCACCACGGTGCTGGCCTCGGCGGTCGATATCATCCCCCCCCAGGCCAGCCAGCGCTACGAATACCTGGTCTATTTCGGCCCCAAGAAGCTTTCCCTGCTCAACGAACTGGGCCACGAGCTGGGCCGCTCGGTCAACTTCGGCTGGTTTGATTTCCTGGCCCGGCCCACCCTCTACCTGCTCAACTTCCTCCATGGCCTGGTGGGCAACTACGGCATCGCCATCATCCTGGTGACCATTCTGATCAAGATCGCCTTCTGGCCCCTGACCCACAAGGGTCTGAAATCGATGAAGACGATGCAGAAAATCCAGCCCAAGATGCTTAAGCTGCGGGAAAAATACAAGGATGACCGCCAGCGCCAGCAGCAGGAGATGCTCAAGCTCTACCAGACCTACAAGGTTAACCCTTTGGGCGGCTGCATGCCGATGATCCTGCAGATTCCGGTCTTTTTCGCCCTTTACAAGGTCCTGCTCCAGTCCATTGAACTGCGCCACGCCCCCTTCATGCTCTGGATCAACGACCTTTCGGCCCCGGACCGGCTCTACATCGGCTTCGATATCCCTTGGCTGGGCGGCATTCCGGTGCTGACCCTGCTGATGGGGGCCAGCATGTTCATCCAGCAGAAGATGACCCCGATCAGCGACCCCATGCAGGCCAAGATCATGATGTTTCTGCCGGTGGTTTTCATCTTCCTTTTTCTCAATTTCGCTTCGGGCCTGGTCCTTTACTGGTTCATCAACAACGTCCTGACCATCGCCCAGCAGTACATGATTTATCGTCAGAAAGATTAGCCGCCGCCGGGCGGCGGGCCGCCCCGGCCGATGGCGCCGGGGACCGGTCGCCGTTCACCGGCGGCCAGCAGCAGGGAGCAGCCGCAAATGAGTGCTTCGATGGAATATAAGGGCGACGATGTTGAAGAGGCGATTGTCAACGCCTGCACCGCCCTGGGAGTGGTCCGGGAGGATCTCGATATCCAGGTGATCCACACCGGATCGGCCGGTATTTTCGGCCTGGGCCGCAAAAAGGCGGTGATCCGGGTGAGCCTGCGGGCCGCCGCCGAGCCGGCCCCTGAGCCGGCCCC
>NZ_JBIPKI010000009.1:0-57690 GCF_044068515.1 Desulfurivibrio nitratireducens | reverse complement strand
CCGGCGCAGGGAAACAAAATTCAACAGCCCGGCCCCGGCCGGGGGCATGACGGCGGCGCCGCGTGCGGCCGGCTCAACCCTGCAATTGCTGGTTCGGCCGATCCATCCCGATATTCCGGTGGTGGCCGGCGAACCCCCCGCCTATGTGGCGGTGTACTTTTACGACGCCGCCCAGCCGGTCAGGCTGGACCCTCCGCGTTTGGCCCAACTGTACGCGCTTTCCGAGGCCGAAATCAGGGTGGCCGCGGCCTTGGCGGCGGAGCCCGACCTGGCGGAAGTGGCTCGGCGCTGCGGCATCAGTCTGCACACGGTGCGCTCCCATATCAAGGCCATCTTCGCCAAAACCGGCACCAACAGCCAGGCCGGCCTGGTCAAATTGTTGCTGGCCGGCCCGGCCCGGCGCCGCTAAGGTTCACTGATTTTACGACCATGGAGGTTTAGTTTTCTTATGACGCCCCAATCCGCTGCCCTCGTCGCCCCCCGCACTATCCCCGCCCATGACGGCACCCCCCTGGTCTGCGACTATGGCGGAGGCGGGGAGCCGCTGCTGTTTTTCATCCATGGCTGGACCTGTCGGCGGGCATACTGGGCCCCCCAGCTTGCTCATTTTGCCGGCCGCTATGCCCTCGCGGCCCCGGATCTGCCCGGCCATGGCGACTCCAGCCCCGGAACCCGCTCCGCCTGGGGGCTGGCCGGTTTGGCCCGCGATGTCGAAGGCTGCGTCCAGGCCCTGGGGGCCGCCCGGGTGATCCTGATCGGCCATTCCATGGGCGGCGCGGTGGCCCTGGAAGCCGCCCGGCTCCTTGGTCCCGTTGCCGCCGCGGTGGTCCTGGTGGATACCTTTGTCATCGATTACGGCGGTTTGCCCCCGGAAACCAGGGAGGCCATCGCCGCACCCTTCGCGGCCGACTTTGGCCTGGCCGTCTCGACCCTGGTGGAACAGACCTCCACCGCGGCCACTCCGGCGGCCCTCAAGCAAAGGCTGAGCCGGGAAATGGCCGCCGCCGATCCCGCCTGGGCTCTCCCGCTCTGGCGCGATTTGCTGGCCTGGGACCCGGCCCCGGCCTTTGCCGAACTGCAGGTTCCGCTCCATGCCATCAACGGGGCCCTGATTCCCGAGTCCGCCCGCCGCCGCTGCGCCCCCTTCGTCGAGGAAACCGTCATTCCCGGGGCCGGCCACTTCCTGCAAATGGAAGACCCTTCAGGCTTCAATCGCACCCTGGCCGAGGTGCTGGCCCGCCTGACTCCGTAAACCGATCCGGCGCCGGGGGGGATCCTGCCCTCGGCGCCCTCTCTCCCGCCGTTTTCCCTTCCCTGCTCTATATTTTGCCCTCCAACCCTCCATTTTCCCCCATATGGGTGATTACTTGCCCCGGTCAGTTTGCTAGCATGGGCCAAAATCGCCATGAGCCGGGCTTGCCCGCGTCGGCGGCCGTCTGCGGCTGGCCGGCGCCATGATCCGGTGATTCCGGGTGACTCGGATGGGAGAGGTCGCAAAAACGGCGGCTCGCCCATGCCTTTGCCAGAGGGGTAACGGTTTTGCGCCCGATACAGAGTTTGGGCGGCAATATGCCATGAAAGGGGAGATGAGAGTTATGAAGGCTGGCAACAAAGGGAGTTTTTTACTGGGGATGATAGTGTTGATTGGGCTGATGATGCTGCCGGGTTCGGCGTGGGCCAGGTTCGCCGGCGGTTTGGGCACCGGGCAGGATCCCTGGCAGATCGCCACCCCGGCGCAGCTCGACCACGTCCGCGACTACTTAGGCAGCGCCAATGCCGACAAGCACTTCGTGCTGATTGCCGACCTTGATCTGGGCGTCGCGCCATACAATGATGGCGAAGGATGGCTTCCGATCGTCACCGACCCATGGAATGTCCAGTTTTACGGCCAATTCGACGGCCGCGGCCACACCATCCGCAACCTCTTTATCGCCAGGCCCACAACCAGCCACATGGGGCTGTTCGGCGCGACGAAGGGCGCGACCATCAAAAACCTTGTGCTGGTTGATGTAAACGTCACCGGCAACGACTACGTTGGCGCCCTGGCCGGCCAGATCGAAGACTACAACAACACTCCAACCATTATCTCCAACGTGTCAGCCATGGGAGCAGTAACCGGTGCTGCGCCCAACGGGAGCCAAGTCGGCGGCCTGGTGGGAAGGAACAGTTTATCCACCATCCGCGATTCCATGTCCGCTGCAGCAGTTACCGGCCGAGATTATGTCGGGGGGCTGGTGGGATATCAACAAAATCAGGGAACCGTTGCCAACTCATATGCCACCGGGACGGTGATCGGCAAGGGCAACTGCGTCGGTGGCCTGGTCGGCTACAACAACGGTAATGTAATCGGTTCCTATGCCATCGGTCCCGTTGCCGGGGTCAATGATGTCGGCGGCCTGGTGGGCAGAAATGAATCTGCTGGCGAAATAGCCAACTCTTATGCCACCGGTTCCTATTCGGGCCAGGATAATGTCGGGGGCCTGGTGGGCAATAACTCCGGCACCATCACCCATTCCTATGCCATCGGCCCCATTTTTTCCGCCGCAACAATTACGGCGGCCTGGTCGGCGCCATGGGCCCGGGGACTCCGGGACTCCGGGAGGGGAGCAGTCGCCGGAACGGCGGTTCGCTGACGTCCTTTGGCAGAGGGCTAACGGTTTTGCGCCCGATACAGAGTTTGGGCGGCAATATGCCATGAACAGGGAGAAAAGAGCGATGAAGGCTGGTAACAAAGGGAGTTTTTCACTGGGGATGATCGTGCTGGTTTGGTTGATGCTGGTATCGGCTCCGGCGTGGGCCGATTTCGGCGGCGGCAGCGGCACCACGGAGGATCCCTGGCAGATCGCCACCCCGGCGCAGCTCGACCACGTCCGCGACTACTTAGGCAGCGCCAATGCCGACAAGCACTTCGTGCTGACCGCTGATATCGATTTAGATGTCTTGCCTTACAATAGTGGTGACGGCTGGGAGCCTGTCGGGGCAGCGGCTGATGAAAACCGCTTCTTCGGCCATTTTGACGGCGCCGGGCACACCATCAGCGGTCTGTTTATAAATCGGCCAGGGGAGGACTTTGTCGGTCTGTTCGGCTATGCAGAAGAGGCCTCTTTTAAGAATATCACCGTGCTTAGCGTCAATGTGACCGGCCGGGATTCTGTCGGCGCACTGCTGGGCCGATCCAATGCCGCCGCTTTTTCCAATCTCAAGGTCCATGGCACCGTTGCTGGCCGCGTCCAGATAGGTGGGGTAATAGGGGTGCTTGAGCAAGCCAGTACTGCTGCCGGCATTTCCGCCGATATCGAGGTGACCGGCACAGGAAACAGAACCGGTGGGTTGAGCGGGTTTGTTTACACCGCCACTATCGCTGATTCTCAAGTCACAGGCCAGGTAACCGGAGGCGGCGATCATGTTGGCGGCCTGGTCGGCCACCTGGAAGGAAGATCCCCGGAACCGTTATCCGCCGTCATCAACGGTTCCTCGACCAACGTTGCGGTAAGCGGGGCGGGTTGGCATACCGGCGGTCTGGCGGGTTACGCGTCGAATGCCGAGATCAGTAATTCCCATGCCGCCGGGGTGGTGGCAGGAGAAGAAGGGGTTGGCGGGTTAGCGGGGTTTGCTGAACACGCGAGTGTCGTTGCTGCTTCCTCTGCAAGCGGCAATGTAGACGCCAGTGGCGATTACACAGGGGGGCTGATCGGGTATACCGGCGAGATCACCATCAGCAGCGTGTATGCCACCGGAACCGTGACGGCCGGTGGTAATAACATTGGAGGTTTGATTGGTGAGACCGGCGGGTCGGCAAGCATCAGCAACGCCTACGCCATGGGGCCGGTCAGCGGCGGCAACAATGTCGGCGGCCTGATCGGGGAGATCCATGGCGGCTCAGAAATCACCAATGCCTATGCCACAGGTCTGGTCAGCGGCAGTGGCCTTGACGGTGGTCTGATCGGTAATAATAACAGTGATGCCGGCGTGGTCACCGACTCCTACTACAACAGCGTCACCACCGGCCGGGCCGACACCGGCAAGGGCGAACCCAGAACCACGGAGGAGATGAAGCGGCAATCGACCTTTTTCGACTGGGATTTCGCCACCACCTGGGCGATCCGCGAGGGCATCGCCTACCCCCATCTGCAGTGGCAGCTTGCCTCCGACTTTTCCGGCACCCCCGTTTCCGGGCCGGCCCCGCTTACGGTGCAGTTTGCCGACGAGTCGACCGGTGATCCGACCGGCTGGGCCTGGTACTTCGGTGACGAGGATTGGGCGGCCGGTTCCTGGGTGGAGATGACCTCTTCCGCCGGCTGGGCCGGCCGTTACAACCATACCAGCGTGGTCCTGCCCGACGGCAGCATCGTCCTTATGGGCGGCCAGGGCGATGGTGGCGAAGGCGGCCATTCCCGCGATGTCTGGCGCTCGATCGACCAGGGAGAGACCTGGGTCGAGACGACCCCGGCCGCTACATGGTCGGCCCGCAACTCTCACGCCAGCGTGGCCCTTCCCGACGGCAGCATCGTCCTCATGGGGGGGCGCAATAGCGGTGGTTACGAGAGCGACGTCTGGCGTTCAACGGATGGGGGTGCGACTTGGACCGAAATGACCAACTCCGCCGGTTGGGCGGCCCGCGCCCACCATGCTGCCGTGGCCTTGCCGGATGGCAGCATTTTGTTGATGGGTGGCTATAACGATGCGGATTACGGAACCACGCTGGGCGACGTCTGGCGCTCCACCGACCGTGGCGCCACTTGGACCGAGATGACAGGTGCGGCAGAGTGGCCGGCCCGCAACAGCGCTACAAGCGTGGCCCTGCCCGACGGGAGTATTCTTCTGCTGGGTGGAAGCAACGCTTCTCATCAAGAGCTTAACGATGTCTGGCGTTCGACCGACCAGGGAGAAACCTGGGCTCAAGTCACCCCCGGCGCCGAATGGTCTGTTCGCTACGGCACCACAGGCGTGGCCCTGCCCGACGGCAGCATTGTCCTGGTCGGCGGCGGCAATTACGGAACGAATGATGTCTGGCGGTCGACAGACCTGGGCGAGAGCTGGGCCAAATTGACCGACTCAGCCCCATGGCCGCCTCGCGGCCGCCATACCAGCATCGCCCTGCCGGACGGCAGCATTGTCCTGATGGGCGGTTATGCCGGTCCCAAGTTCAATGATGTCTGGCGCCTGGAAACCGCCGGATCGTCCGAACAGAGTCCGTCACATACCTATACCGAACCGGGCGTCTACAGCGTAGCGCTGCAATCCTACAATACCAACGGGACCAGCAGTATCGCCAGGCAAGACTACCTCACGGTCGCTGGCGTATCCCAGTTCACCGTTACTCCCTCGGCCGGCGCGGGCGGTTCGATCAGCCCGAGTAGTCCGCAGTTGGTTAACCTCGGCGCCATGGCGAGCTTCACGGTAACGGCGGAAGCCGGCTACACGGCCCAGGTCGGCGGCACCTGCGGCGGCAGCCTAACCGGCGCTACTTTCACCACGGACGTCATCAGTGCTGATTGCACGGTGGAGGCCAACTTTGTCCTGGCCGTGGCGGGGGATGGCGACCCGCCGCCGGCCGATGATCCGTCCGGGCCGGCATCGGCCGGAGGAAGCAGCGGCTGCTTCATCGCCACCGCCGCCTATGGCAGTCCCCTGGCTTCCCAGGTCATGGTGCTGCGGGACTTCCGCGACCGCTATCTGCTGACCAATGGCGCCGGGCGCTGGTTGGTAAACCGCTACTACCACTATTCCCCGCCCCTGGCGGAGGGGCTGGCCCAGTCCGATACCCTGCGGCGCCTGGTCCGCTGGGGCTTGACCCCACTGGTCCTGGCCTTGCAATACCCGCTCATGGTCCTGTTGCTGCTGGGCCTGGGGGGAGGGGGCCTGGTGGCCCTGACCGGGCGAAATGCCTGGTCAGGGCCGGTTGCGCGGCGTCTGGCCTAGGGCCTCGGGTGGTTGTCTGCGTCTCCTGATCGTTGGCCCTCGCGGCCCCTCGCGGGGTTGCGCGCAACTTGCCCTGGCGCTGCCATGGTTTGGCTTCATGCCTGGCGAGGAACCACCCTGCCGCAGGATTTGCGGACGCCGTTAACCACCCCGGGCGCTAGATTTCGAACTCCTGGTGAAGTTCGGGGATCTTGATGTTGCTGAATTGCAGTTCTTCCGCCAGGGCGGCGGCCAGGGCGGCGGTGGACTCCGCCTCGCCGTGGACCAGGAAGGTGTGCCGGGGCTTTTTCTCCATGGCGCCGGCCCAGGCCAGCAGGCCTTCCCGGTCGGCATGACCGCTGAAGCCGGTGATGACTTCCACCCGGGCCTTGAGGGGAAATTCATCGCCGAAGACTTTGACCTTTTCCTGCCCTTCGACAATTTTGCGCCCCAGGGTATTGGGGGCCTGCCAGCCCGTGATCAGGATGGTGTTCTTGGGATCGCTGATCCGGTTGCGCAGGTGGTGGAGAATCCGCCCCCCTTCCATCATTCCGCTGGCGCTGATGATGATCGCCGGTTCGCGGAGAAAGTTGAGCTGCTTGGAGTCACCCACCGACTGGGTGTAGCGCAGGGTATCGAAGCCAAAGGGGTTGTCGTGGTTGCCCTTGAGGATGAAGTCGCGGATTTCCCGGTCGTAGGCCTCGGGGTGGAGGCGGAAGATATCGGTTACCCGGGTGGCCAGGGGGCTGTCCACGTAGATGGGCAGATCGGGGATGTCGCGCTCCAGGTAAAGCTTGTGCAGGGCGTAGACCAACTGCTGGGTGCGGCCCACGGCAAAGGCCGGGATCAGCAGGCAGCCCCCGCGCTGGTAAGTCTCGTTGACCAGCCGCTCCAGCTCCTTTTCCGAGTCGGGGTAGGGGGGGTGGCTGCGGTTGCCGTAAGTGCTTTCCATGATCAGGATATCGGCCCCCTCGGTCATCGGGGCGGGATCGCGGATGATGGGAATGCCGGGGCGGCCGATGTCGCCGCTGAAGATCAGGCGCCGCTGCTTCCCGCCTTCTTCCTGGATATCGAGCACGACGTTGGCGCTGCCCAGCATGTGGCCGGCCTCGGTCAGGGTCAGGTGGATGCCGGGCAGGATCTCCCGCCGGCGCTTGGGACTGATCCCGACGAATTGGGCCATGGCCCGGACCACGTCTTCCTTGTCGTAGAGGGGCTCGAAGAGCTTCTGGTTGTTGCGGGCCCGCTTCTTGTTGACGAACATCACGTCCTGCTCCTGAATATGGGCGCTGTCCATCAGCATTACCGCGCAGAGATCGCGGGTGGCCTGGGTGCAGATGATGTCGCCGGTGAAGCCGTTTTTGACCAGGCAGGGGATATTGCCCGAATGGTCGATATGGGCATGCGACAGGATCAGGCAGTCGAGGGTGGCGGGATCGCAGAAGCCCTGGCGGTTGAGTTCGAAGGCCTCCTTGCGCTTGCCCTGGAAGAGGCCGCAATCCAGGAGAATGCGGCGGCCGTTGACTTCGATCAGGTGCTGGGAGCCGGTAACGGTGCCGGCCGCTCCGTGAAAGGTGATTTTCATGGGAATCCTTGGCCGGGGCTCGACTCCAAGCCGTACCGGCGCCGCGCTGAGGTTGATAAGTGGTCGAATTGCCTCTCAGTCCTGGTTCTGCAGGGCGTACATCTTGGAAAAATCCCCCACCCGCTTGAAGAGGGCGGCAATCCCGGTCAGCAGAGCCAGGCGGTTGCGCCGCAGCTCGGGCTTCTCGGCCATGACCATGACCTGATCGAAAAAGCGGTCCACCGGTTCCTTCATCCCCAGGATGATATCCAGGGCCCGGCGGTAGTCGCCGCCCTGGAGCAGCGGTTCGGCCTCGGCGCCGATCCGGCTCAGGGCCGCGGCCAGTTCCCGCTCCGCCGGCTCCTGGAGCAGGGCCGGATCGACCCGGTCATCCCGGTTGTCCTTGATGATGTTGTTGACCCGCTTGAAAGCGGCGGCCAGCAGCGCAAAGGCCGGCCGGCTGCTGATCGCCACCAGGGCCTCGATCCGCTCCCGGCAGTCGTTGAGTTCCCGGAAATCGACGCTGAGCACCGCCTCCACCGCCTCCACCGGGATGTCGCGGGCGGTGAGGTCGTTGGCGAAGCGCCCCTTGATGAAATCCAGCAGCCGATTGCGGGCGGCGGCCGGCTGCTCGCTGAGCCTGTCGCCATACAATTCCAGGGCGGTGTCGATCCAGGGCGCCAGGGGCAGCGGGATCTTATGGCCCAGCAGCAGGTGGATCAGGCCCAGGGCCTGGCGGCGGAGACCGAAGGGATCGGCGGCCCCGGTGGTCTTGAGGCCGATGCCGAAGCAGCCGGCCAGGGTGTCCAGGCGATCGGCGCAGCCGAGAATGGCCCCGGCCAGATCCTTGGGCAGCCGGTCGCCGGCCCGCAGGGGCAGGTAATGGCTGTAGAGGGCTTCCGCCACCTCGATCTTTTCGCCCTGGCGGCAGGCGTAATCTCGGCCGATCACCCCTTGGAGGGAAGGGAACTCCCCGACCATGCTGGTCAGCAGGTCGGCCTTGCACAAGCGGGCGGCCCGGCGGACCACGCTTTCCTGTTCCGGGGCGAATTGGGCGGCCAGGCGGCCGGCCAGCTCGCCGATCCGGGCGCTCTTGTCGGCCATGGTGCCCAGCTTGGCCTGGAAAATGATGCCGTCCAGTTCGCCGGCCCGGGCGCTCAAGGGCCGTTGCTGATCTTCGTTGAAGAAAAAGAAGGCGTCTTCCAGGCGGGCCCGCAGCACCCGCTGGTGGCCTTCCGCTCCCACTCGGGCATCCTTGACCCGGGTGTTGTTCACCGCCACGAAGCGGGGCAGCAATTTGCCTGCCCGGTCAACCACCGCGAAGTATTTCTGGTGTTCGCGCATCGAGGTGATCAGCACCTCGTGGGGCAGTTCCAGAAAGCGCTCGGCGAAGCTGCCGCAGATGGCGAAGGGCGTTTCCACCAGGTTGGTCACCGTGCTGACCAGCTCCTCGTCGGGCAGAATGGCGCCGCCGGCGGTCGCCGCCGCCCGCTCGATTTCCTTCACCACCGCCCGGCGTCGTTCTTCCGGGTCGGCCAGAACTTCGGCCCGGCGCAGGCCGGCCAGATATTCCGTGAAGGATGCTGCCGTCAGGGGTGCCGGGGCCAGGAACCGATGGCCCCGGGTCTGGCTGCCCGTCGCCAGCTCTTCCAGTCGAAAATTAAGGAGTTTGCCGTCATAAACAGCCAGCAGCCAGCGCAGGGGGCGGGCAAAGTGAAGCTGACCGCTGCCCCAGTGCATGGACTTGGGAAAGGGCAGGCCGGTGACCAGTTGAGGGAGCATTTCCTCAAGCAGTTCGGCGGTCTGGCGGCCCGGCAGCTCGACCCGGGCCTGGAGGTATTCGCCCTTGGCGGTTACCACCACCTCCAACTCCTCCACCGCCACCCCCTTGGTGGCGGCAAAACCCAGGGCCGCCTTGGTGGGCCGGCCGGACTGATCGAAGGCCGCCTTCTTGGGGGGACCGAGGGCTTCCTCCACCCGGTCGGGCTGGCGCGGAGCCAGGCCGCTGACCCCCACCGCCAGCCGGCGCGGGGTGGCGGCGCTCCTGATCTCGGCGAAAGCCAGCTCCCGCTGGGTCAGTTCCCGGGCCAGTCCCTCCCGCAGGGCGTCCAGGGCGGGCATGATGTAGCCGGCCGGAATTTCCTCGGTCCCGATTTCAAACAGCAGTTCGTGCGCAGACATCTTATTCTCCCATGACGGTAAGCAGGTTCAAGTTTCAGCAGCCCGGGTTGAGGCCGGACTCGGGGCGCTTCCGGTCCCGGTGCCCTTTCCCCCCGGCCGGGGGCTCGCCGCCGCTGATGGTCGCGAAGGTGGAAAAACCAGCGGCCAGGTTTTCCACCCGGACCGAGTACTGGCGGATGTCGGGATGGCCCTGCAGTTTTTTGCCCAGGGCCCGGGCCAGATTCTCCACCGCCAGGGCGCATTCGCCCTGCTCCGGGGCGGCTTCCCGGCAGTCGGCCGGATCGGCCGGGGCCGGGGTTGCGGCGGCGGGTTCGGCCAGCGGCCAGCAGAGATCGTGGCGGGTGACCGAAGCGGCCAGGGCGATAATTTCCTCGATCCAGACAAAGCGGCGGAAACGCAGGCAGATATCGGCAGTGCCCCAGTGCCCCAGGGAGCGGGGCAGGCCGCTGCAATGGGCCGGCGGGCGGGGCGGGGCGATGGGAATCCGGATTTCCAGGGCCAGATCGTCCTTCTCGGCTAGAGAGCCGTGCATCCGACAGCGATATTCGCAAACCCCGATGCCCGCCTCGCCGGGGCCGGCGCTCAGCCGGCCGGGGGCCGCCGCCACCGCCGCGGGATCGGAAACGAAATAGGGGAACTCGATTTCCAGGTGGGCCGCTTCGGCCCGCAGCCGCTGCTTCATCTCCACCAGGATCCGGTGCATGCTTTCCAGGTTGATTTCGCCGTGAAACCGGTTGAGGATCTCGACGAAGCGGCTCATGTGGGTGCCCTTGAAGTGGTGGGGCAGATTGACGTACATGTTCACCCGGGCCACGGTCCGCTGGATGTGGCGGGCCCGGTCCAGCACGGTGATCGGGTAGGAGATGTTCTTGATGCCGACCTTTTTGATGTTGATCCGGCGGTAATCCGGCTGGCCCTGGATATCTTGCATTACGGCGCGGATAAATGGGGGAGGGTGGCGGCGGGGCCAAAGGGCGGCAGCGGCCGCCGAACCGGGCGGGGGAAGGCTTGGGGCCGGCCGGGAGCCGGATTCTGTCTTCTGCTGGCGATCATCGGTCCGCGGAATCAGGCCAGGTATTTTTTGACCGCCTGCTTCAGCTCGCTGAGGTCGGCGGACTTGACGATGTATTCTTCCGAGGCCCAGGAGGCCAGGTCCTGCTTGAATTCCTGGTAAGCGGAGCAGAGGATGACCGGGATGGCGGGATTGATTTCCTTGATTCGGCGCAGGGCCTCGATGCCGTTCATCCCCGGCATGTTGATGTCGAGGATGATCAGGTCCGGTTTGACGATATCAAGTTTGGCCAGGGCCTCTTCGCCGGTCAGAGCGGAGTGGATTTCGTAGCCTTCTTCTTCCAGTTCTTCACGATAGAGCAGTTGAATGGACTCTTCGTCGTCAACCAGCAGGATTTTTTTCATTTCCTCTGTCTCCCAATCAGTTGATTTCGGCTTCCCGCAGGAACCTGGCCGCCTCTTCCGGCGCCACCGGGTTGATATAGAAGCCGGAGCCCCACTCGAAGCCGGCGATCATGGTCAGTTTGGGGGTTATTTCAAAATGCCAGTGATAGTGATCCAGTGAATGGGAACGGAGGGGGGCGCCGTGGAGGACAAAGTTATAGGGGACGTTGGGCAGGCATTTGTCCAGCCGCCGCATGCATTCGGAGAAAATCGCGGTCAGGGCCCGGAAGGTTTCATCGTCGGTGTTGCAATAGCTGGAGCTGTGCTGGCGGGGCAGAATCCACATCTCAAAAGGGGATCGGGGAGCGAAGGGCACTATGGCCACGAACTTGTCGTTGCTGGTCACCACCCGGACCTGCTGGTCCAGTTCCTGGCGCACGATGTCGCAGAAAACGCAGCGTTCCTTGTAGCGGTAGTAGGACAGGCTGCCTTCCAGCTCGGAGGTGATCATCCGCGGCAGGATCGGCAGGGCCACCAGCTGGGAGTGGGAATGTTCCAGGGAGGCTCCGGCCGCCGCCCCGTAATTCTTGAAGATCATTACATAGCGAAAGCGTTCGTCCTTGCCCAGGTCCACCAAGCGGTCGCGATAAGCCCAGAAGATCTGGATCATCCGCTCCGGGGGTAGGTAGGTAAAGGATTCGGCATGGTCCGGAGTTTCGATCAGCACCTCGTGGGCCCCGATCCCGTTCATCCGGTCATAAAGGCCCTCGCCCTGCTTGTTGAGATCGCCTTCGATGACTAGGGCGGGGTACTTGTTGGGGACCACCCGTAGCGACCAGCCGGGCTGGTTGGGCTGGCGGCCGTGGGTGCTGCTGTAGGCCAGAACCTCCGGCGGGGTGGTGTTTTCGTTGCCGGGACAAAGGGGGCAGAAGCCGCCGCGAACCTGATTACGGTCGATGATGAAATCGCTGGGCCGCTTGCCCCGTTCGGTGGCGATGATAACCCAGCGGCCGATAATCGGATCCTTGCGGAGTTCCGGCATTGCCTCCCTCACCGGCCCTGCTGGGCCTTTTCCTGGTTTTCCTGCTGGGTCTTGCAGGAGATGCAAAGGGTGGTGACCGGCCGGGCTTCCAGGCGCTTGAGCGAGATATCGTCGCCGCAGGCCTCGCAGATCCCGTAGGTGTCCTGGTCGATCCGTTCGATGGCCTCCTTGATTTTAGCCAGCAGCTTGCGTTCCCGGTCGCGGATCCGCAACTCGAAGCTGCGGTCGCTTTCGGCGGTGGCCCGGTCGGTGGGGTCGGGATAGCTGTCGCTGTGGTCGGTCATCTCGTGGATGGTTTTTTCCGCCTCGCTGAGCAGCTGCCGGCTTAATTCTTCCAGTTTTTGACGAAAATAATCGCGATCCTTCTGTTCCATCGTACAACTCCCTTAAGTTTCAGGGCGTCCGGGCTGTTTCCCCTTCCCGCCGGTAAGTGCCGCTTTTGCCGCCGTTTTTGCTGAGCAGGCGGATATTGGTGATGGTCATCGCTTTATCCACCGCCTTGCACATATCGTAGATGGTCAGGGCCGCCACCGAAACCGCGGTCAGCGCTTCCATCTCCACTCCGGTTTTGCCGACCAGGCCGACGCTTGCCTCGATTTCCACGCTGGCGGCGGCATCATCGAGGCGGAAATCCACCGTTACCCGGCCAAGGTTCAAGGGGTGGCAGAGGGGGATCAGCTCGCCGACTTTTTTGGCCGCCATGATTCCCGCCACCCGGGCAATTCCCAGCACATCGCCCTTGGCGGCGGTGCCGCTCTTGAGCAGGTCGTAAGCCGTGGCCGACATGGAGATGCGGCCGGCGGCCACCGCCAGGCGGGCGGTGTCCTGCTTGCCGGTGACATCAACCATCCAGGCCTGGCCCGCCTGGTTGAAATGGCTCAGTTTTGCCTGGTCGTCTTTGCTGTCCGCCATTTTACCCCCTGCCGGAAACAAGGATTCCCTTTATAGCCTTGCCGGGCCTATAAATGGAAGAACTTTTTCAGAAAACCCTCGCCTTTGCCGTCCCGGTCCGCGGCGCCTTCCTCGGTTTTGCTGAAATCCCGCAGCAGTTGCTTCTGCTGCTTGGTGAGCTTGCTGGGGATTACCACCCGGATTTCGCAGATCATGTCCCCCCGGCCCCCGCCCCGCAATTTGGGCACGCCCTGTTCTTTCAGGGTCAAGTGCCGCCCCGGCTGGGTGCCGGCCGGAATCGTCAGCTTTTGCGGGCCGTGAATGGTGGGCACTTCCAGGGAACAGCCCAGGGCCGCCTGGGTAAAGGAAATGGGAATGGAGCAGAAAATATTGCTGCCTTCCCGCTGGAAGAATTCGTGGGGCTGCACGTGAATAATCACGTAAAGATCGCCCGACGGACCGCCCCGGCGACCGCCCTCGCCTTCCCCCCGCAAACGCATCCGGGCCCCGCTGTCCACTCCGGCGGGAATTTTCAGGGTCACCTTTTTGCTGCGCTGTACCAGGCCCTGACCCTGGCAGTCCTGGCAAGGTTCGGTGATCACCCGGCCCTGGCCCTGGCAATGGGGACAGGTGGTCTGGATCCGGAAGGGGCCCTGGGCGTGGAGCACCTGGCCCATGCCGTTGCAGGTCCGGCAGGTTTCCGGCTGGTGGCCGGGCCGCAGGCCGCTGCCCTCGCAGGTCCAGCAGGTTTCGCCTTTGCTGATTTCCACCTCTTTCTGGACCCCGTGCACCGCCTCCATGAAGCTGATGCTCAGATCGTAACGCAGGTCGTTGCCGGGAATCGGGCCCTGGCCGCGGCGCCCGCCGGACCGGCCGCTGAAGCCGAACAAATCGCCGAAAATATCACTGAAGCTGCTGAAGATATCGTCGTAACCGCCGGGGCCGTTGTAGCCGCTGTCGCGCAGGCCGGCCACCCCGTAGCGGTCGTAAATCTTGCGTTTTTCCAGATCCCCCAGCACTTCGTATGCTTCGGTGGCGATCTTGAATTGCTCTTCCGCTTCCTGGTCACCGGGGTTGCGGTCGGGGTGATATTTCAGGGCCAGTTTGCGATAGGCTTTCTTGATTTCAGCGGGCGTGGCGTCGGCTGAAACCCCCAGGGTTTTGTAATAATCGATATCCATGCCTTGTGTTGCTTGCCAACCGTTCATTGCTTGCCGAATGGCCCGGGCCGCCGGTAATTCCTGGAGCGCCGGGCGGTTAGAATCTTAAGCTTCGGGAGCCGGAGTGACTTTGCTGCTCGCAACCCCGGCGGCTTCGTTGGCGCCCATGATTTCTTCGGTGCTGGCCGTGGCGGCGGCCGAGGCGGTGCGCAACTCCTTGTCAAGGTCACGGATATTCTTGAAAGTGACCTTGCCGGCGGCGATTTCCCGCAGGGTACAGACAATCTCCTTGTTGCGGCAGCGCTCGGGGAAGGGAGCCCCATTGCGGTGCTGCTTGACCCGTTTCACGGCCAGGTGAATCAGGGCGAAACGATTTTCATTACCAATTTGCTGCAGGCAGTCTTCCACGGTAATCCGTGCCATAGTTTCCTCCCGGCCCAGAATTTTGCACATGCTTTACTGGCTAAACCGAAAATATATACCTGATCGCCGGGAGGAGGTAAAGAGATATTTCCCGCCCTGACAGAATGGCACGGAAACTGCATTCGGAGTATGGCAGGAAAAACTGCAACGGAAACGGCAATGGGGTTGCGGAAATAAATGGGGGAATTGACCGGACCCCAAACCTCCGTCGGGCCATTAAGGGGGAAGGGTGCCGGCAGCCGGCCGGGCGGCAAAGCCCATGGGGCCGGCGCCCGATCGGGTCGGGCGCCGGCCGGCGGCATCAGCGCTTGAAAGGATTGCGCAGCAGCATGGTTTCTTCGCGGCCGGGTCCGACCGAGAGGATGCAGGCCGGGGTTTCGGTGAACTCCTCGATCCGCCGCACGTAGGCCCGGGCCTTGGCCGGCAGATCGTCGAGGTGGCGGGCGTGGCGAATCTCCTCGCTCCAGCCGGCCAGTTTTTCATAGACCGGCACCAGGTCGCGGTGGCTTTTGCTGTTGTTGGGCATCGCCTCCAGGCTGGCTTCGCCGTGCCGGTAGGAAGTGGCCAGTTGCAGTTCGGGCTGGCCGCTCAGGACATCGAGCTTGGTGATGGCCAGGTCGGTGATCCCGTTGAGCCGGACCGCCTCGCGGGCCACGACGCCGTCCAGCCAGCCGCAGCGGCGCTTGCGCCCGGTGGTGGCGCCGAATTCGCCGCCCTTGCGCTGCAATTCCTCGCCGGTGGCGTCAAACAGTTCGGTGGGAAAGGGACCTTCGCCGACCCGGGTGGTGTAGGCCTTGAGAATGCCGATCACCGCATCGATGTGGGCCGGGCCGAAGCCGCTGCCGGTGCAGGCGTTGCCGGCGATGGTGTTGGAGGAGGTAACGAAGGGATAGGTGCCGTGGTCGATATCCAGTTGGGTGCCCTGGGCCCCTTCAAAGAGGATATGCCGCCCGGCCCGGCGTTGCCGGTCGAGGGCCAGCGAGACATTGGCGACAAAGGGGGCCAGCTGGTCGGCATAGCCCATGTATTCGTCGTAAACCGCGTCCAGGGTCAGGGGCTGCAGGCCGTAGCGGTTGGTCAGCAGGAAGTTTTTCTCTTCCAGGTTTTCCTGCAGCCGTTCCCGGAACAGTTCCCGGTCGAGCAGGTCGCCCAGCTTGATGCCGTGGCGGAGGATCTTGTCGCCATAGCAGGGGCCGATGCCCCGGCCGGTGGTGCCGATTTTGCGCCCGGCGGCCAGCATCGCCTCGCTACCGGCGTCCAGCAGCTTGTGGTAGGGCATGATCAGGTGGGACCGCTCGCTGATCATCAGCCGGGCCGGGGTGACCGGCAGGCCGTGGCCGGCCAGCTCGCTCATTTCCTTGAGCAGTACCTCCGGGTCGATCACCACCCCGTTGCCGATGAAACAGCTCTTGTTCTCATAGAGAATGCCCGAGGGGATCAGGTGGAAAATATACTGTTTGCCTTCCACCACCAGGGTATGGCCGGCATTGTTGCCGCCCTGGAAGCGGACAACGCAGTCGGCATGCTCGGTGAGCAGATCGACGATTTTTCCCTTGCCTTCATCGCCCCACTGGGTTCCCACGATTATTACGTTGGCCATTGTTCCCTACCACCTGGTTTGGTTAAGTTGTGCCCGCTGAAATACGCGGTTTTTCCCTGATGCCGGCCGAGCCGGCGCTTCCTGCCATCGAAGCCAAGCCAACATAGCCAACCCCCCGGCAAAAGTCAATTGGCAGAAGCCGGCCGAGGTCGCTTGCGCCGGCGCCGTTCCTGTTTCCCGGCTTGACACCCGGCGGCGTCTGCCGTAGATTGCGCCTTGGTGATGGTTGGGCGGTTCCGCCCGCAAGTTTCGGCCCTTAGTCCGTTCCGGCTCCCGGCAGGATCAACCGGCCGCGCCGCTGCTTACAGATTAATCAGGGCTTCGCCGCCGCGGCCTCTTTAATACCTGGATGGAACGATGTTTGGAATCGGTTTGCCCGAATTGCTGGTGATTATGGCCGTGGCCCTGATTGTGGTAGGCCCGGATAAATTGCCGGAAATGGCCAAATCCCTGGCCCGGGGGGTGCTGGAACTGAAGAAGGCCATCCAGGAGTTGCAGTCCAATGTCGAGGAAGAGGTTGGGGACGCTGAATCCTGGCAGAAAGAGTTGGAAGCCCCCTTGCCCCAGTTGACCGAGGGGGAGAAAAAAACAGCGGAACAAGCTTACTCCGAGGCTGAAACGGTGGATTCCGAAGCTGAAATCGCGGAGGAGGAAGAAAACCGCCCTGCCGCCAGCGTCGCCCCCCGCCGCCTCACCGTCGAGGAAGAAGACGCCGCGGCCTGGGGGGATGATTACTCCACGCCCCCGGCCCCCGAGAAGCCGCCTAAGCCGCCCGCTCCCGAATCATGACCGTCCTGGCCGACCATTTTACCCCCCATCTGCGGGAACTGCGGCGGCGGGTGCTGACCGTGTTCGCGGCGATGCTGGTTTTTACCGCGGGGGTCTACTGGTTCGTCGAGGACCTGGTCGAGCACCTCTCCTCGCCCCTGGTTCGGATCGACCCGGACCTGGCCCGGCTGGTTTATACCGGCTTGCCCGAGGCCCTGTTCAGCTACCTCAAGCTTTCCCTGTTGGCCGGTTTTGTCCTGGCGGTGCCGGTGCTGGTTTACCAGCTCTGGATGTTCGTGTCCCCCGGGCTGCACCGCCGGGAAAAGGTGGTGGCCATCCAGGTGGCGGCCTGGGGCTTTATTCTCTTCAGCGGCGGAGCCCTGTTCGCCTACTTCGTGGTGCTGCCCGAACTGATCGCCTTTCTGCTCCGCTTCGCCTCCGACCAGATGCAGCCCCACCTCAAGCTGGGCCCCTACCTGAATTTCGTGGTGCGTAGTTCTTTTGCCTTCGGCCTGGCTTTTGAGCTGCCCTTCCTGATGGTCATGGCCACCCGGCTGGGGGTGGTCGCCCCCGACTATTTCGTCCGCTACCGGACCTATTCCTATCTCGGGGTGGTGCTGGTCTCCCTGCTGGCCATGGCCGGCGATCCGGTGGCCACCTTCATGCTGGCCGTTCCCCTCTTCCTCCTTTACGAAGCCGGCATCCTGATCGGCAAGATCTTCAAACCAGTTGACCGTGACCAGGCGACAGAAAATGAATGAGCGGCGGTAATTCGCTTTGCCGTCAGCCAACTTCCGACTGCCGCCCTCTTATCTCTTGCTTCAGCAGGCAGCAGGAGATGCGGTGGCGGGGGTGGCCCTGGCGGTCATAGCTGATGTTGCCGGGCTGGAGCAGCTTGTTCATCACGCAGCCTTCGGGAATATCGAGGGTGAAGAGCTGTTTTTCGGTGACCCCCGGCTGGACCACCAGTCGGTCGCCTTCGATCCGCCAGGCATGCAGGGGGAAATCCTCGCAGAGGGGGCAGAGATAAACCCGGCCGTTGGGGAAGATGAAATAGTTTTCGGCCACCCGGCCGGCGCACTGGAAGGGCTCGTCCGCCGCCAGGTAAACCTTGGGATAGATGACGTCGATGCCCCGGGCCGCCGCCGCGGCCGCCACCGCCGGGACAATTTCCCGCCACTGTTCCGGGTTCAACTGCAACTCGTCGGCCGGGCTTTGGGCCGATTTGCCCCGGATGCCGATGACCTGGATAAAAAAGCGGCGGCAGCCCAGGGTTTCCAGCAGGGCGGGCATCCGGGCCAGGTGAGCGATATTGTGCTGGCTGACGGTATAGATCAGGCTGACGTCAAACCCCCTGGCTACCGCCCGGCGCAAGTTGGCGGTGCAGACTTCGAAGACCCCCGCTCCCCGGAGAGGATCGTTGACCGCGGGATCGGGGCCGTCCAGGCTGAAGCTCAGAATTGCCTCCTCGGGGCCCAGCCGGGCCAGCAGGTCGTGATGGAGAAAGCCGTTGGTGTCGATGGTGATGCCCCGGTAGCCCAGTTCCCGGGCGTAACGGACCCCTCGGACCAGGTCGGGGTGAAGGGTGGGCTCACCGCCGAGAAAGATCACGTTGCTCTCCTGGTCGGGAGCGGCGAAAAGCCGCAGCCAGGCCTCCATGGTGGCGCGGGAAACCATCGTTGTGCCGTGCTGGTCGGGATTGATGTAGCAATGGCGGCAGCGCAGGTTGCAGGCGGTGAGGAGGTGGAAAAAAATGTTGCGTTCGCCGGGCTTGAAATAGAGGGTCCGGGCCCGGTGGTGGCTGGCGGCGGTCATCATGGCGCCAGCATATCCCGCTTTAGTCTTTCCCGCAAGCGGGAGGGCCCGGCCGGGCCGCCCATTTTGCCCTGTGATCTTCGGGCTCTTTATGGTAAAAATCCCGGTTCCGGAGCAATAAAATTCGGGGCGGCCTCGCCAGTTGAGAGGTCCGCCCCGCGGAATTCAGACAACAGTAAAAAAATAACGATGGAGCGTGCGATGAACGAGGAAAATCAGTTTGTTCCTTACGAAGAGGCCCTCGCGCTGGTCGGGGCGGTCATGGAGGAAGAGCATATCCATGAGCCGGAGAGAAGAATTCTGACCGTTTACGATAAGCAGGATCGGGAGTTGTGCTGGTTTGACGCCGAGGAAATCATGGCCGAACTGGCCGCCCGGGAAGGCGGCTTGCCCAAGAAGGCCGATGAGGTCAAGGCAGCGGCGGTGGAGTTGATTCTCCACCAGATCCCGGCCTGGGTGCTGGGTCAGCCGGAGGCCGGCGCCGAATAAGCAGCCGGCCGGCTCGCAACGGATTGCCCGGCGGCGCCAGCCCAGCCCGGTTTTCAGAGAACGCCGGGGGGCATGGGGGGAACTGCTTCGCCGCCCAGCAGATAGCCTCCGTCCAGCCGGAGAACCGCGCCGGTCATGTAGGTGGCTTGGCTGAGCAGGAAGATCACCGTCCGCACCACCTCGGCCAGCTCTCCGCTGCGGCCCAGCAGCACGTGGCGGTGCAACTGGCGGCGCTGGTCGGCGCTCAGCAATTCCCAGCCCCGGGTTCCCTCGGCGTGGCGGGTTTTGATCAGGCCCAGCATCAGCTCGTTGACCCGCACGGTGGGAGCCCCTTCCCGGGCCCAGGTTTGGCAACAGGCAGAAACCGCCCGGTTGGCGGCGGCGTAGGCGTCATTGAAGATCAGGCCGGCCGGGCCGCTGCGGCCCACCAGGCCGGCGATGGAAGAAATCACCACCACCGCCGCTTCCGCCCCGCCTTGCTTGAGCAGGGGCAGGGCCTGGCGCATTACCCACCACTTGGCCTTGAGGGTGGTGGCGATCTCCCGGTCCCATTGTTCTTCGTTGTAAGGGCCGTGGACCACCGGCATTCCCCCCCGCTCAAGGTTGTTGACCAGGATGTCGAGGCGGGGAAAGTCGTTGGCGAAGGCGGCAAAAAAAAGCTCCACCTCGGCGGGTTCGCGCAGATCGGCGGTGATCACCCGATGGCCCGGCCCCAGCCGGTCCAGCTCGGCCGCCAGGGAGGCGGTGTCCGCCGGCCAGTCGTAGGCCCCGGCGATTACCGTGGCCCCGGCCCCGGCCAATTCCAGAGCCACGGCCCGGCCGACTCCCCGGTTGGCTCCCAGCACCAGGGCATTTTTCCCAGCGATTTCCATGATCTCAGCGCTTACCTCGTCCGGTTTGACAGGGGCCGTCTTCAGGCAGTCGGGTAACCCCCAAGCAATTAATCAGCTGGTAATCTCAGGACCGTGCCGCAGAGGGCGGCCGGTGTTTCCGGCGGCCATCCAGCCGGGGGGTTGCCGGGTCCGATCGCCGCAAGAGGCGCCGCCGCGGGTTTACAACTCGGCCAGCCGGATCAGGAGGCGCTTGCCCGGGTGAATCAGGTCGCTGCTGAGCTGATTCCACTGGCGGATCATCGTCGTGGTGGTTTGGAACTTGCGGGCAATCGACCAGAGGGTGTCGCCCCCCTGGACCTGGTAATAGGTGACTTCGGGCCGGCTCTGTGCCGCCGGCGCCTGCTTGCTCTGGACCGAGGCCACCGTGGTTCGCTCGCCGCTCCCGCCGGCCGGTGGTCTTTTGGTGGGGCTGGCGGCGGCGGGCGCGGTGGCCAGCGGTTGGGGGTCCAGATAGAGGGCCAACTGCTGGCCGGCCCGGATCCGGCTGGGATCGCTGATATCGTTCCAGGCCGCCAGGGTGTTGGCGTTGACCCCGTAACGGCGAGCGATCAGCCAGAGGGATTCCCCCGGTTGAATTTTATGCAGGACCAGGCCGCCGGCGCTGCCGCCCATGACGGCGGCTGTCGCTTTCAGGTCGGCGTCCTCGGGCAGCAGCCGGTAGGCCGTTTTCTGAACCGGAATCCGCAGCCGCTGCCCGATCACCAGCTGCTCCGAGCGCAGGCTGTTGGCCTTGAGCAGGGTGGTTTTGTTGATGTTGTAGGTGCTGCAGATCCGGGTCAGGGTGTCGCCCCGTTGCACCACGTGGGTCCGGTAGGCGACCTCGGCCACCGTCCGCACCCGGGGCAGGTTTGCCATTACCAGGGCGCTTTTGCCTTCGGGCAGCCGCAGGGTGTAGGAAGCTTGGTCCGGAGGAGTTACCAGCCGCCGCAATTCCCGGTTGAGATCGTGCAGTTCCTCAAGTTCGATGGCGCCGGCCAGGGCCAGGGCTTCCAGGGAAGTCCAGCGGGGCACCTCAATGGTTTCGTAGCGCAGCGGTTCGTCATATGCTATATTGGTAAAACCGTACTCTTCGGGGTTTTTGGCGATTATGATGGCGGCGATGAGCTTGGGTACATAATGCCGGGTTTCCCGGCTGAGATGATCATTTTGGGAAATCTCCCAGAAATTGTCGCTGTCGAAGCGCCGGATGGCGCCCCGGATCCGGCCGCCGCCGGCATTGTAGGCGGCCACCGCCAGCTGCCAGCAGCCGAACTCGCCATGAAGATCGCCGAGGAAGGCGATGGCGGCCCGGGTTGACTTGATCGGGTCGCGGCGCTCGTCGACGTAATCGTTGATCACCAGGCCGTACTGGCCGGCGGTGGGGGCCATGAACTGCCAGGGGCCGACGGCCCGGGCCCGGGAATAGGCGGTCAGGTTGTAGCCGCTTTCAATCATTGGCAGATAGGCCAGATCCTCGGGAAGCCCCGCCTCCCGCAGATGTTCCTGGATCAGCGGCACGTAGCGGCCGGAACGGGCCAGCCAGCGGCTGAAGGTGGGGCGCAGATCGTTTTGAAAATAGTCCAGGTAAAATTGGACATGCTTGTTCATGACGACCGGAAAGTCGTAAATGGCGTCGGCCAGTTCCTCGGTGGACTCACTGCTCGGATCCCATTCCCCCAAGGCCCGGAAGCGGGCAATTTCATCCTCCATGAACTGGTCCGGCTCGGCTGGAGTAAGTTCCAGCGCCTCGATGTTGATGGCCGGTTCGGAGGAGGCCCCGGCGGGATGGATCAAGGTGCTCCGGGCTTCCCGTTCCACCGGGCCGGTGGCCGGGGCACAGGCCCAGAGTCCGGTGGCCAGGGCGGCGCCGAGCAGCAGGAGAAGGCAACGGGCAGGAAATGATGGGGTGGCGGCGGGGAGAGGCATTAGCGGCTCCATGCGGATTCTCCTTTGACGAATAGGGCAGGGGGCTTCATGCTGCTGCCGGCGAACAAACTGTAATTTTTTACTTGACTCCCCGCGCCGGTGCAAGCAGATATTGTGGCTGGGCCGGAAAATCCCGGCCTGGCCGACCAGTGATCCAGGGTATCTTTTGGTTATGTTGAAAAAAATCTTTCTTTCCTTGGCGATCCTGCTGCTTTTCGGGAGCCTGCTGCTCGGGGCGGGTTTTGCCTGGCTGGTGATCATCAGTCCCGGCGAGGAGATCCGCCGGGATAATATCGAAAAAATTCTGGCCATCGAAAGTCCGGTTTTTTACCGGGACGGCATCAGGCGGGTGGGGGTCTTTTTTGAGCAGGCCCATCGCCAGTATGTGCCTTTTCAGCGCATCCCCCCCGAATTCGTCCAGGCCCTCGTGGCCGCCGAAGACAGCGCCTTTTACCAGCACTACGGCATCGATTTTCGCGGGGTGGCCCGGGCCGCCCTGGCCAATATCAAGGCCCGCCGGGTCGTTCAAGGCGGCAGCACCATCACCCAGCAGGCGGCCAAGAACCTCTTCAAACGCAAGGATCGTTCCCTCTCCTCCAAACTCAAGGAGCTGCTCTACGCCTTCCGTCTCGAGTACCATTACGACAAGGATGACATCCTCGAATTTTACGCCAACCAGTTTTTCGTCAGCGGCACCGGCCGGGGCCTGGGGATGGCGGCCCGCTATTTCTTCGACAAATCAGTTGATGAACTCGACCTGCTGGAGTCCGCCTTTATTGCCGGCAGCGTCAAGGGACCCAATCATTACAACCCCTTTACCAAGCACACCGACGAGGCGGAGCAACTGGCCCGTCAGCGAGCTCGCCAGCGGACCACCTACGTGCTGGAGCAGATGCACCGGTTGGGCTATATCGACGAGGAGCGGCTGCTCGCCAACCTGGAGCAGGAGATCCCTTTTCAGCAGGGCCAGATGACCTTCGCCCTCAATACCATCCTGGACCTGGTCCGGGATGGCCTCAGCGAGCCGGAAGTGGTGGAGGCCCTGAGTCTGCACGGGATCGACAACGTGGCCACCTCCGGGGTCAGGATCATCACCTCGGTGGACGGCGACCTGCAGGACGAGGCCCATTTTGCCCTGCGCAAGGAACTCTCCCGGCTCGATATCCGCCTGCAGGGCTATGATCACCGGGCCATCCAGGAGATCTACGCCGAGATGCCCCGGGGCAGCAACTGGCAGCAGCAACCGGGGGCTTTCATGATCGGGGCCGTCACCGCCATCGAGGGATCCGAGAGCAACCCCCTGGTGCGGGTTACCCTGGGCAGCGAGGGGGCCAATCCGCCGCCGGCCGTGATCGACCGCCAGGGGCTCTTCAATCTGCTGACCCCCCTGGTCCGTTACCGGCAGCATGCCTGGTCGGACGCCGGCGCCGCCGATCTGGCCAGGCTGCTGGGCGAAGTCAGGGTCGGCGATCTGGTTTACGTCAGCGTCCGGGGCCAGCGCCAGAACGGGGAACTGCTGCTGGACCTGGAAAAGTACCCCGAGTTGCAGGGCGGGGCCCTGGTTCTGCGCAACGGGGCCATCCAGGCGATGGTCGGGGGTATGGAAAACCAGCATTACAATCGGGCCGTCACCGCCCGGCGCCCCATGGGGTCGGCGATGAAACCGCTGGTATACGCCGCGGCCTTGCAGCTGGGGTGGAACAGCGCCGACACCCTGGATAACCGGCGCAATGTTTTCGTCTACCAGAACCAGGCTTACTTCCCCCGGCCGTTTCAGGAGATCAAGCATGAGCAGGTATCCTTGAGCTGGGCCGGGGTGCTGTCCGAGAACCTGGCCAGCATCTGGCTGCTCTACCATCTTTGCGATCAGCTTCCCCCGGGCCGTTTTGCCGAACTGGCCGAGCACCTTGGCCTGGCCCGGGGAACCGGCGAAACCGTGGCCGCTTATACCCGCAGGATCCGCGATGAGCTGGGGGTCACGGTGGACCAGGCCGCGCTTTATCGCCGGGCTTTCGAGCGGGCCGTGGCCCAGGTGGAGCCCGACCTGCTTTTCGCCGGACAGGCCGAAGAGTACCAACGGCTGCAAAAGTTCCACTACGGCGCCGGCTTTGCCCGTTTTCAGGCCGAAATCGAGGCGAATTTCCTCGCTGCTGCGGCTTCGGCGGCGGAAAAGCGGGAAGGCGAGCTGCGGCTGGCGATCCTGGAACGGAATTTTCTCCGTTTCCTGGACTTGCGCGGCAATTTGCGAGAGCTGGCCATCGGGCTGATGTATGAACACGAAGCCTGGCCCACCGGGCTGTTTCTGAACGAGGAAGACAGCATCATCTATACCGAAGGTGAGCCCCAGCCCGGCTGGCAACCCATCAGCGGCCGGCTTTTCCGGCGCCTGCTGCCGGCGGACGAGTTCGGGCGCCAGCTTTTCTGGGATGAAGTGCTGATTGAAGGCCAACTGCGAGTTGCGACCCTGGATCTGCTGGAGGAAGCAGTTGAAGCGGAATACCGCCGCCTGGCCGCCCTGCCGGCCTATGGCCCGGAAGTCCTTTCCCAGATCCGGGATTTCCGGGTGCTGGTCGCGCTCCATTACCTGGTGGACATCAGCCGGGCCCTGGGAGTGGAAAGCCAACTGGAGGCGGTGCTTTCCTTCCCCTTGGGCTCCAACGCGATCAGTCTGCTGGAAACGGCTCGCATATTTGAGGCCATGCGGGATGGCCGGGTACACCTCAACGAGGAGCGGGCCGACCAGGGCGGTCTGGCGATCATCGAGCGGATCGAGTCCAGCGAAGGGGACTTGATTTATGCGCCCCGGCGGACCGAGCGGCAGATTTTCGCCCCCCCGATTTCCGTGGCGATCAGTGATATCCTTTACAATGCCATGGAGCATGGCACCGGCCGGCCGGCCCATAATGTGGTCCGGTTGCGCAGCGAGGATCCGGCCCAGCAAAGGCTGCTGGCCGCCCTTGATCTGCGGGTGCCGCTGTTCGGCAAAACCGGCACCGCCAACCGCTATCTCAACGCCGCTTTCGCCGGCTATCTGCCGGGGCCGGGGGAAAACAACACCCTCTCCCTGGCGGCCGGCTACACCGTGGCCACCTATGTCGGCTTTGACGACAACCGGCCCATGGTGCGCGGGTCGACCCGGATTACCGGCGGCGGCGGGGCTTTGCCGTTGTGGGCCCGGTTGACCGACTCCATCGTCCGCCAGGGCGATTACGCCGCCGGGCTGGATCTCGATGACTTGGCCTTCGGCGGCGCCTCCAGGGTGGCGGTGTCCTATCCCCAGCTTGCCCAGGTGGAGATTCCGGTTGAAGACGGCCGTGGGGGTGTGGTAAGCAGGACTACCGGAAGAGACAGGCGGTATGGCCCGGGAACGGCCCGGATTGTTACCTTCGGCCGTTACAGCCCTGATGGCTCCTTTGAGCCGGAGCGGTTCTTCTGGCCTTACTGGCGTACCAACCAGGCCGGCGGCTCGGACTAGCCGCTCCGGTCCCGGCGACCAGGGCCGGGGCTTTGCCGGTCGGGCCAGTTGAAGGTTGAAAGAGGAGCGGGGACTCGCGGCCCGGGCAAAACCGGGCTCATTTGGGATCAAGGTTGCCGCAAGGAGGATCCAGTTGCTGCAAGGATTGCGATATTTACTGATGGCCCTGGCCGTGGCCGGCATGCTGGGCGGCTGTGCCGCCCTGCCCCCGCCGGAACCGGCGCGGGTGCCGGTACCCGAAGCGGCAGCCCCGGAGGCCGAGAGGGAACCGGGTGAGGTGCCGCCGGCGGAGTTAACCGCGCCTCAGCCAGTGGTGGATTTTGAGGAGATTTTGCGTTTTGCCGCCCGGGAAGAGCCCCATGTGGCCGGCCGGCTGGATTATTATCGGCAGGAAGAGGAGCGCTGGCGACAACTGACCCAGCAGCTCGATGGTTTGGTTGGGGAACGCCAGCGTCCCGCCCGCTGGGGAGAGTGTCTGGACCGGTTGGCGGAGGCGGCCGCCGGTTTTCAGGCGGTGCGCGAAATGCTGCATGACCTGGAGTTCGGTGATGCTTCCCGCTGGAGCGAGACGGTTTCCGCCTTGAGCGCGGCCTATCGCGCCGATCTGGCCTTCATCGGCGACGATTGCGGCGAGTATTACCGGCTGGCGGAGTTGACCGTCGCCGCCCGGCTGGACCGCTTCCATGCCTCGGCGGCAGAGCAGCTGGAAGCGGCCATGCTGCACCATGCCCGCCAGGGCCGGGTCGAGGAGGTCCAGCAGACCTTGCGGGACTGGCGCCGGATTTATCCGGCCAGAAGCCTGCCCTTTCCCTTGCTGGAAAAGATGAGCATTGCCCTCTTCCGGGCCGGAAAAACCGGGGAGACGCTAAGCCTCTTGAGCGAACAGGAGGAAATTGCCACCGCGGAGGGTCTGGCGGCGCCGACGGCGCTGATCCGTTTGCGGGCCGATTTGCTGCTGCTCGCCGGCCGCGATCAGGAGGCCCGAAGCCACTATGAAGCCATCGCCGCCCGCCATGCCGCCCTCGATGATGAGCGGCATTGGGTCAGCGAGCAGTTGCGCCTGTTGCGCGGCGAATTTCCGGTCAGCCCGGCCGAGCGGGAACTTTTCCTGGCCCTCCTGCGGGATGCCATCCTCTCTGACGGCCGGGTCGTGCCGCCATCACTGGTTGAACACCTCCGTCGCCTCGAGCGCCGTTTCCCCACCGGAATGCTGACCATCCGGGCCCGCATGCTGGTGGCCGAGGTGGAGAGCCGGTCGGAGGCCTGGTTTGCTGACCAGCTCGCCGGGGTGGAGAAGCTGCTGGCCGAGGAGGATTTTGCCCAGGCCGTTGCCCGCCTGCAGGCATTGCAGGCCGACAACCTGACCCCGGACCAGCGCGCCCGGGTCGGGGAAACTCTGACCTTGGCGGAAAGCTCCCGCCAGGAGGCGGACCAGCGGCGCTGGCAAATGGAACAGCAGACGGTAACCAGTCAATGGGAAGAGGCCAACCGGTTGCTGGGCCTGCGCCGGTTTGACGAGGCTATCACGGTTTTTTCCGGCTTGCTGGGAAGCGCATACGCCGATGAATCCCGGCGGCTGATCCGCGAAGCCTCGCAGGAAGCGGCGGCTGAACTGCGCCGGGAAGCGGCCGGTTTGTTCGTGCGGGCCCGGCGCAGCGATAATCCAGAGCGGGCCCGGGAGTTTGCCGTCGAATCCTGGACTTTGCTGCGGCGCATTGTCAGCCGCTATCCCGACAGCGATATAATTCCCCGGGTGTGGGATAACCTGGTGCCGGTGGAGGAGTTTCTCGAAAGCCTGGAGCCCGGTTTGGTAGATCGCCTGCAGGAGGAGGAAGCCGCCGCCCAGCGCGACCCCGTGGCGGGCGAGTTCCCGGGCTGAGCAATAAACCGCTGTTCAGCTGTGGTCCCAACGAACGAGTGGAGCCGCCGTCCCCACTCGCCGGGGCCGGATTACCCCCCCGCCGGGGGATTTATGGTTTTTCTTCACCAAGACTCGCCCTTTCCAGGGCGAGCAGCATTTTTTTCAGTTCGATCCCGCCGCCGGTAAAGCCGCCCCAGGAACCTGCCCCCACCACCCGGTGACAGGGGATTACCAGGGGGCAGGGGTTGGCCCCGCAGGCCCGGCCCACCGCCCGGGCCTGCCGGCGGTTTCCCAGTCTCCCGGCGATTTCGCCATAGGTTCTGGTTTGTCCATAGGGAATCAGGGCGATTTCCCGCCAGACCTCCCGCTGAAAGGGGCTGCCGGCGGCCAGGAAAGGGGATGACGTCAGGGGCCGGAAAAACTCCCGTTCTTCCCCTTGCAGGTAGGCCCTGAAGCGCCGGCTTACCAGGGCGGCCAACTGGTTCCGGGCGGTCGCCTGGCGCCGGGATTGACCCCGGCCTTCTGGCGGGCTGACTCCCGGGTCGGCCGGGGCCACGCCATGTTGCCGGGCCAGGGTTAGCAGGGCCTGCTGGTGATCAGCCAGTTGGAAGCTGACATGAACCGGGCCGGCATCGTTGAGGATGAACCAGCAATCGACTCCCCGGCTGCTGCAATGCAGGGAAGAGAAAAAAATATCGTCGGCCATCCTTTTTCACCTCTTTTCCTTGATCAGTGCCAGATATTGTGGTGTTGGGCCGGGCAAACACGAGATGTGGTGGGGGTTTACGGTTTTGTCACTTTTTGTTATGGCATAAAAACAGGGCGTTAGAAAAAACATCTAATTTTTTGCTTGATTTTTGGGCGAGGCTTATCTATACGTCGAATAAGGGGATGGTTGGGTGCGTTCCCTGTTTTACCGGGGCCGTAAGGGCTGTTCAAGCAAAAAAACAGGGAGAAACCGGATGCGTACTGCCAGGGCTATGCAAATTCTGCTTGTACTCTGCCTTGTCCTGGTTTGGTTGGGCCAGGAGGCCCAGGCCAGGCAGGTTCTGGCCACCACCCACAAAACCGCCCCCGGGGCGGCCTCGAGTCCCGCCGCCCCCGGCATGGTTTTATTGCGCCCCGCCGATGCCGACCTGATCAAGAGTCAGCCGGGCCGGGCCGGCAACAGCCTCAGCGGCAACCGTGAAACGGCCCAACTGGCCCAGCGGATTTCCGCCCAGAGCGCGGTGGTGGTCGATGCCCGAACCGGCCGCATGCTTTTTGCCCTGAATCCTGATCAGCCCCGGCAGCCGGCCAGCACCATCAAGGTAATCACCGGCCTGATTGCCATCCATTCCCTGCGGGATGCCGAACTGGTGCCCACCAGCCGCCGGGCCGCCGAAATGCCCCGCTCCAAAATCTATCTCCAGCAGGGCCGCTCCTACCGGGCCAGCGACCTGGTCAACGCCACCCTGCTCAGTTCGGCCAATGATGCCACCGTGGCCCTGGCTGAGCGCATTGCCGGCAGCGAGTCGGCTTTTGCCCGCCTGATGACGAGCAAGGCCCGTTCCATGGGGGCCACCAATACGGTTCTGATGAACTCCAATGGTCTCACCGCCCGCGGGCAGCAGTCCACCGCCCGCGATCTGGCGCTGATTTTCCACCACGCCATGCAGGACCAGGAATTTGCCCGCCGGATCGGCTCTCGCTCGGTCGCCACCGGTTTCGGCCAGACCCTGCGGACCAACAACCGGGCCTTGTGGCAGATCAACGGGGCCCAGGGGGGCAAGACCGGTTTTACCCGGGCCGCCCAGCAGACCTATGTCGGCAAGTTCAAGCGCGGCAACGACGAGCTGGTTGTCGCCCTGATGGGCAGCAACAGCATGTGGGATGACGTGGGCAACCTGGTGGAATTCGGTTTTCGCCAGTTGCGCGGCGGCTCCGTGCTGGCCGAAGCCCGGGTCGATCCCGCCTTTACCCGGCGGGTCCCGGGATCCGGTTCGGTGGCGATGACCGTGCTCAGCGATGTCGCCAAGTCCAGCCTCTAGCCCGCCGCCGGCCGGGGGGGCGGATCAGCCGGCCAAGGAAGCCCTGCGGCTCCATTATGCCGGCCGGGGGACGGCTTTGCCTCCCAACGTGGCGGGGGTGCTGGCTCAGCATCTGCGTTCCCTGCCGGCCTACCGTCAGGCCGGCCAAATTTTTGTCTCCCCGGCCCCGGTCCTCAAGCAGATCCGGATCAACGCCCTGGTGGACGGCAAGTCTTTGCTGATGCCGGGTCCTTCGCTCCATGCCGGCTTCTATCTTCTCGCCCCTTTCACCATTCCTTTCCCCAGCCTCAGCCAGGCCGTGACCAGCAAGGGGATGACCAGCTACGGTCGCAAACTGGCGACCAGAGAACTGGCCGACCTGCGCCTGGATTTGCTGGTGGCCGACGCCCTGGCGGTTGACCGGCGGGGATACCAATTGGCCGACGGCAACGGCTTTTTTGACCTGGCCGCGGCGATTCTGGCCGCGACCGGAGCCCTGACCCCGAATTGCCTGGTGGTGGCCCTCGGTCCGGCCGCCGGCCGGGATCTGCCCGCCGATCCCTGGGATGTGCCGGCCGACTACCGCCTGGATGACGCCGGCCTGACTCCCTGCCAACCGCCGCCTTCCCCCCGGCCCGGACCGATTCTCTGGCCCGCCCTGCCCCCGGTCCGCATCCGCCGCATCACCCCCCTCTGGCAGTTGCAGGAACAGGCCGTAAAACGGCCCCCCAAGCCCGAACAGCCGTAAACCCCCTCCTGGTCGGCCATGGTTGCCGATCCAACTCAGGAATGGACGCTAAAATTGCGGCGGGGGTGGAGATTGGCGCCCGGATAGCCCGGCGCTTATCCCTTCTGTTGCCGGGGCTGAGCGCGCCAGGGGCCGGTGCGGCCGCGGGTTTACGGTTTACTCTTTGTTGGCGCGGAATACTGGCTCGAGCCCGCTGGCTTCGGCAAAGCGGGCGATTTCATCCTGCAGGGTCCGGACATAGGGGCAGTCCCAGATGGCCAGCAGCTTGTGGCGGGCGAAGTAAACGGGCCCCGGAGAGTCCTCGGCGCCGGGGGCGGTGGGGGCAGGGGCCGGCTGTTCTTCGAGCAGATAAGCAAATATCTGGGGCCGGCGGCAGACCTGGGGCCGCTGGGGATAGATTTGGCAGCCGCCGAGCTCGTCCAGCTGCGGGCAACGGCTCTGCCTGGGCAAAATCAGGCTCCAGCCCCGGTGCCAGTGGTAGATGGCCGGCTCGCCCTGATAAAAGGGGCGGCCTTCGCGGAGCAGGGGCGGTTCAGCGGCGCTGTCGCCGGCCCGGCTCGCCGGGCTGTCGATCCGGGGCAGGGCAAAGAGGCGGGTTTCTGCGCTGGCCAGGGGAATCTCAAAAAATTCCTGGGCCATTTCCGGGCTGGGCCCGGTGCAGCAGAGGGTGCAGCCGCAGGGCCCGCAGAGCAGGCTGTTGATCTCTTCCAGTTCGCGCTCCAGAACGGCCTGGCCGACCTCGGCTGCCAGGGCCTCCAGGAGCGAGAGGGTCTGGTGCTGTTCATCAAGAATGGTGGCCGGGGCCGCTCCGGGCTCTTTGAGGGTTTCAAAGCGGCGGAGAATTTCCCGGTGGGGAGCCAGGACCAGGTCTGGTTCGGGGTAGTTAACCCCGGCGGTTGCCAGCGGCTCCCGGAGTTGTTCCAGGACTTCCTCGATGCGGGCGAAGGGGCCGGTAAGATAGAGGAGCTGGACCAGCCGGACCAGGGGGAGCAGAGGGCGGGCCAGCAGCCGGCGCCCGGCCTGGAGTTGCGATTTAGCCACGCTTGCTTGGGGCATGGTTCGGCCCTGGGAAGAGATTGGTGGAGAGTAAATTCTTGACCGGATCAGCTCCGGCCGGTACTATCGGGCCATTATGGCGATGGAAGATACATTTCAGCAGCAAACCCTGACCGAGCACCTGAGCGATCTGCGCCGGGCCCTGATGCGTTCCCTGGCCGCGGTGGGGCTCTGTTTCGCCTTTACCTACACCTTCAGCGAACCCATCGGCCAGTGGTTTTTTGCTCCGCTGTTCGCGGTGCTGCCGCCGGGGAGCACCCTGATCTTTACCTCTTACCAGGAAGGGTTTTTTTTTACCTGAAGGTCGCCTTTACCGCGGCCATTCTGCTGGCCTCGCCGGTGATTTTCTGGCAGATCTGGAGTTTTATCGCCCCCGGCCTCTATAACCACGAAAAAAAGGTCGTTTTGCCCTTCACCGCCGTTTCGGTGATCTGCTTTCTGGGCGGGGCCGCCTTTGCCTACTACGTGGTTTTCCCCCCCGCCTTCCGCTTCCTGGTCGGCTACTCCCACGAATACCTGGTCACCATGCCGGGAGTCAGCGAGTATTTCGGTCTTTCCCTGCGCCTGCTGATCGCCTTTGGCCTGATTTTCGAATTGCCGGTCTTCGTGGTCATGCTGGCCCGGCTGGGGGTGGTTGACGCCCCGTTTCTGGCCCGGAACCGCCGCTATGCGATTCTGCTGGCCTTCATCGTCGCCGCGGTCCTCACCCCCACCGCCGATCCGGTCAACCAGTTGCTGATGGCCGGGCCGCTGGTCATCCTTTACGAAATCAGCATTGCCATGGTCAAGATGTTCGGGCGATAGCCTCGGCCCGGTTCAGCAGTTCCTGGGCGCTCCGGCTGTGCTTGAAGCTTTTATGAATGGCGGCGGCGGTCCGCAGGCTTTCGGCGGCCTTGAGCGGCTCTCCGTTTTCCTGGTGAATTTCAGCCATTTTTTCCAAAATTTCCACGGCTCCGGCCGGGTTGTTGAAATCATGGTAGATGTCCAGCAGATCAAGCCCCAGGGCCAGGGCTTCCCGGGCCTGCTGCAGGGCTATGTGGGTGTAAAACATCTGTTTCTGGAGGTAGGTGACGCTCAAGTCATCATGGGCCCGGTGGCAGATCTCCCGGGCCCGGCGGAAGTGTTCCAGGGCCTTGGCGTATTCTTCCCGCAGCAGGCAGACTTCGGCCAGCTTGGTGACGGCCCGGGCGATACCCGGTTCTTCGCCGGCTTCTTCAAAGCCCCGCAGGGCATTGTGGAAGGAAGCCGCGGCGCCGCTGTAATCCTTTTTCTTCATCAACTCCAGGCCCTCGTCGTAATCCTGCTGGGCCGGGCTGGGGGGCTGGTTGGTTTCCTGGTCTTGGGCTTCGTTGCTCATCTTTTATCCTTTCCTGTTGTTGCTCTCGCCACTTGCCCCGCCGAGGTAATCGGCGGGGCTGCCGGCTTGGGATGGGGTAGTCATTGGGGCAGTTTATCGATGCGGGCCAGGGCCTCGGCCGCCAGGCGGGCGATGGTGGTGGCCCGCGGCCGGCCTTCTTCGTATATGGTCACCGGGGTTTCGTCCCGGGCCAGGGCTTCGAGGCGGCTGCGCACCTCGCCGGCTCCGGCCCGGCCCAGCAGGCGGATGGTAAGGGCCCGAACCTGGGGATCGGCATCGTCGAGCAGGCCGAACAACTGGTAAAACTGGCTGACCCGGACCAGGTCCGGCCGCCGGGCGGCCACGGTGCCCAGGGCCCAGATAACCAGGGGCCTGGTGCTGACGTGATTGACATAGCGCAACAGATGGCGGCTGAAGCTCCCGTAGATATCCGGCCGGGCGGCAATGATCGAGCCCATGGTTTCGACCAGACCCCAGTTGGCGGCGGCCGAATCGCTGCAGGCTTCGAAAAGCCGGTGCAGGAGGTCGCTGACCACCCCGGGCTTGCGGCTGGCGACCCGGGCACAGACCTGGCCGATGACGTGGGCAATCCACCAGCGTTCGGCTTCGTCGGGTGAGTAGAGCAGACGCTGGAGGAAGCGCAGGGTCTTGAGGTCGTCAAAAGTCAGGTCGACCAGGGCCGCGATATCTCCGGCCAGGGCCAACTGGTGCACCTCTTTTTTGTCGGCCTTGCGGCGTTTCCGGTGGGGATCCCGTTCCGGTTCCACGCCGGCCGGGTGATCAGCTCCGGCCGGACCTGGCCGGTCGCCGGCCGCCGGGCCGGCGGCACCGTGCTCCCCTGGTCCCCTTGGGGCGGGGGATTTTGCCGAGGGCCGGCGGTGGGCAATTTCCTCGATCTCCCGCTGGAGGCGGACGAAGTAGAGCACGCCGCGCACGTAGCGACCGTCGAGATGGCGCTGATCGAGAACCTGGTGGGTTACCTCGTCGTAGGATTCGATCCGGCCGGTGAGGTAATCCTCGCCGGGCAGCAAATCCCAGGCCAGATCCCAGTCGTCGTTGCAGGCATAGACCAGGGCTTCGATCATGGCCGAGCCGATGTTGTGCCCGGTGGGGTCACTGGCGTAAACGGCGCCGCAGTCGCACCGGCCGACGCTGAACTCCCCCAGCTTGCGCTGTTGCTGGGCCTGGGGCCGTTCAACCTCGGCGCCGCAGATCGGGCAACGGGGCGGGGTCTTGATCAGTTGACCTTTCATGAGTTCAGGGCGTGTTCAACGGCCTGGAGAAAGCGGGCGTCCACCGGATAGCCCAGGCTCTGGGCCTTGACGGCCGCCTCCTTGGCTTCCTGGTATTTCTCCAGGTAGTAGAAGGCCACGGCCAGATTGTTGTGGGCCATGCCGAAATCGGGGGCGAGCTTGATCGCTTCCTTGGCCGCCTTGCGGGCCTGGTCGAAATCCCCGGCCATGATCTGGCAGGAGGCCATGTTGACCCAGGCGTTGGCCAGCTTGGGGTCATGCCGGACCGCCTCTTCGTAGGCGGCGATCGCCGCCAGGGCATCGCCTTGCTGCTGCTTGATCAGGCCGATATTGTTATGGGCCCGGGCCAAGGTAGGCAACACCTTGAGCGCCCTCAGGTTGGCGGCCAGGGCCTGGTCCAGGTTGCCCTGCTCAAAGTGGATGGCGCCCAGGTTGATATGGGCCTCCACGGCCTGATCATCCAGTTCCAGGCATTTTTCCAGTTCGCGGATGGCATCGGCGGTTCGGCCCGCTTTGCGGTAAACCAGGGCCAGGTGATGGTGGGCGGGGACATTGTCGGGCAACTCGGCGCACTTCTCTTCGAGTTCCGCGATGATCTTGGCCAGTTCCTCTTGGGGCGTGATTTTGGTCGACATTGTTGTTCCTTATCGGGTCGAGGTGATAGCGGCCGGTGGTGTATGGCGCCGGCCCGGCCGCAGGGTCGAATATTTTATTTAGAACCGAAAAAGATAACACAGGCCGGGCTGAACGTCAAAAAAAAGCGCTTGCTCCCAAGGTTCCGCCCCCGGCCGGCAACCCCCGGCGGGCGGCCGGCAACCGGCAAGGCCCGGAGAGTCCCGCCGAGCCGGCATAGGGCCGGCGGGCTTCGGTCTCGAGCCGGAACGGCGGCAGAGCTCTGGTCGGCGGGGCTGAAAAGGTGTAGAGTGCGGCCTTGGAACGGGATTTGCGCCAATCGGCGCAGGGGCGATTCGCTGGAGAGACATCATGATGGAGACAAGCAGGAAAAGCGGTTTGCTGGTGGCCGGGTTGGGCGGCGGCAGCGGCAAGAGCGTGGTTGCGGTGGGACTGGCGGCCGCCCTGGCCCGGCGGGGCCACGAGGTCGCGGTCTTCAAAAAAGGGCCGGATTACATCGATGCAGGCTGGCTGGCCCTGGCCGCCGGCCGACCCTGCTACAATCTCGATCCCTACCTGATGCCGGCCGAGGTTATCCGGGCTTCCTTCGTCGCCCATCTCAAGGGGGCCGAACTGGCGGTGCTGGAGGGTAACCGGGGGCTCTTCGACGGGGTAGACGTCGAGGGCTCCTGCAGCAGCGCCGAACTGGCCCGCCTGCTGGGGGTACCGGTCCTGCTGGTGGTGGACTGCACCAAGACCACCCGGACCGTGGCCGCCCAGGTCCTGGGCTGCCGCCATTTCGAGCCCGATCTCGACCTGCGGGGGGTGGTTCTCAATCGGATCGGCGGCAGCCGCCATGAAAACATCGTCCGGCAAGCGGTGGAACGCTACACCGGCCTGCCGGTACTGGGGGCCATCCCCCGCAGCCGGAGGGATGTTTTTCCCCAACGCCATCTCGGGGTCACCCCCGCCGCCGAGCATGCCGAGGCGGCGGAGGCCGTGGTCGCCCTGGCCGAACGGGCGGAAAAGTATCTCGATCTGGCGGCCATCAAGGCGGTGATGGGGGCAATAACTACCGGCCCGCCGGCCGTGCCGAGCATCTCGGCCGGCCGGGAAGAGCAAAGTCCCGCGGTCGCCGGTATAACCCCGCTTGCCGGGGAGGACCGCGGGGTGAGCGTTTCTGCGGGGGGCGATCGAGCAGGGCGGGTCAGAATCGGTTACCTGCTGGACGCCGCCTTCCAGTTTTACTATCCGGACAACCTGGAGGCCCTGGCGGCGGCGGGGGCCGAACTGGTGCCGCTCAATGCCCTGCGGGATGAGGGCCTGCCCCCCCTGGACGGCCTATATATCGGCGGCGGCTTCCCGGAAACCTCCGCCCCCCTGCTGGCGGCCAATACTCCCTTCCGGGACGCGGTTCGAGCGGCGGCCGCGGCCGGGTTGCCCATTTATGCCGAATGCGGCGGCCTGATCTATCTCGGCGAGGCCATTGTCCTGGATGGTCGGGAATATCCCCTGGCCGGAGTTTTTCCGGTCCGTTTCGGGCTGGCCCGCAAGCCCCAGGCCCACGGCTATACCGAGCTGGTGGTGGAGCGGGAAAATCCTTTCTACCCGCGGGGCAGCGTGATCAAGGGCCATGAATTCCGCTATTCCACGGTGGAGCCCGGGCCGGTCGAACCAGCCACCCTGGTCTTCGCCATGGCCCGGGGCACCGGCTTCAGCCATGGCCGCGACGGCCTGACCACGGGTAACGTGCTGGCCCTGTACACCCATGTTCATGCCCTGGGCACCCCGGAGTGGGCCCCCGCCCTGGTGGGACGGGCCCTGGTCCATCGCGCCGCCCGACAAGGGTAAAAGGCCGGGGGAATTTTGTGGTTGAGGAGGAGGGAACAGGAAAGGAGTCTGCCGCCGGCCGGGACCGCGCCAACCGCCAAGGCGGTCCCGACCGCCGGCAGGTTTGCGCCCCCGGGAGCCTGGGGCGGCGCGGCGCTCTTCCCGCCCCTTAATGGGTGGTGACGGTACCGAAGACCTTGGCGCGGATTTTTTCCTGCCGGTCAGGCGGCGGGGCGGGTTCGAGCCAGTGGATGAATGATTCCACCACCCGAATGAAGGCGCCCTGGTCATCCTGGCACTTTTCGCAGATATTGAGGGCGTTGTCCCGGTAGATTATGACTTTGCTGGCCGGCTCGCCTTCCTGGTCCACCGCGGCCATCTTGCGGCAACCGCAGTCCAGGCGCAGCACCGCCACCCCGACGGCGTCCGGGCTGCCTTCGATGATCCCGCCGATCATCGCTTCTTCCGCTTTTTCCGGGCTCAGGACGGGGGAGCCGCCCTTCCGGGATGATTTGGATTTTTTAAGCTTGCTCATGGTCGGTTCTCTGTTTGCGCCTGCTTACTGGGGGGATGGGGCCTCTTCGGTCGGCCACCCTGGGGCCGCCGGTCGTGTGCCGGGCAAGCTACCTTATTTGGGCGGGCGGGTCAATGTCGCTCTGCCTTGCGAGGCGGCCCCGCGCCGCCCGCGCGACCCAGGCCCCGCCCCCCGCTCGGCCCGTCGCCGCTTTTCTGTTGACAAAAAAAAGTCGGTGCATTAGAGGAAATTGGTGTTACGTTAATGCCGGAGAGAATTGGCCGGGAGTAGAGTATTGAACGCGGCTTCCTTGGTAGTCTGCTCCGGGCCGACAATTTAACTTATTCGCTTAAACGGAGGTATGTATCATGTGGCAAGTTGATGTGGACAAGGACAAGTGCAGCGGGGATGAAGAGTGCGTAAACGCTTGCCCGGCTCAGGTTTTCGAGATGGTGGACGGCAAGGCCGACCCGGTAAACATGGACGAATGCCTCGGCTGTGAAACCTGCGTTGAGGTTTGCCCCGAGGGTGCCATCACGGTAACCGAGGTTTAATGTAGCTTGTCCGTTGGTGAAAGCTGCTGGAGAATAGGCATGTCCCCCGAGCGGGATATGCCTATTCTTGTTTGGTAACCGCTCGCAGGAGTCGTGGTCATGCTTTTTTCGGCGGTGCAGCGCTGGAAACCGGGAGCTTCGGTAAGTACCCATCTGCTGGTGGCCGCCCTGCTCTGGAGTTTCATCGGGATTTACCTGCTGGTCCGGGGCATCATGCTTTACGGCGCCGGCTCTTTCTGGCTGCCGGTGGTCGCCCTGGCCGTTGGAGCTTTGAAGGCCCAATGGCTCCTGGCCCGTTCAGCCCGGAAGAATATCAAGCGCATTCTGGCCATGAAGGAAAACTCCTGCCTGGGAGCGGTTTATTCCTTGAAAATGTGGGGCTTGGTGCTGCTGATGATGCTGGCCGGCCGGGCTTTGCGGAGCGCCGGAGTGCCCGAGCAGTGGGTGGCGCTGGCCTATCTCGCCGTTGGATTTGCCCTTTTCCTGGCCAGCCGTTTATTCTGGCAGCAGTGGCGCCCTGGTGCCCCACCGGCCGGGAACCGGGCCGGGAAATCTTGAGATCACAGACGGACACTGGTCATGAGCGCCGCCTCCTATAACTCGGTAATGGTTGACCTGGACGCCCTGCGGGACAATTTTCGCGCCGTCAGCCAACGAGTATCCCCCGCAACCAGAGTGATGGCGGTGGTCAAGGCCGATGCCTACGGCCACGGTCTGGCCGCGGCGGCCGGGGCCTTTACCCGGGCCGGGGCCCAATGCTTTGGAGTGGCCGAGGCGGAAGAGGGGGTGTGCCTGCGGGAGGCCGGAATCCAGGGCGAGATTGTCCTGCTGCTGGGCTTGGATCCCGCCGCGACGAGCGCTACGGTGGCCCATGATTTGAGCCCGGTGGTCTTTGACCGGGCCGGCTTGGCGGAATTGTCCCGGCAGGCCCTGGGTCGGGGCAAGGTGGTTGCCGTCCACCTCAAACTCGATGTCGGCATGGGTCGATTCGGGCTCCCCCCAGCTGAAGCCGGGCGCCTGTTGGAGGCGATCAGGGCCTTGCCGGGGTTGCGTCTGGGCGGCATTATGGCCCACTTTCCCCTGGCCGACGACCCCGAGGCGGAAAGGGAATGCCGCGAACACTGGCGCCGGTTCAGCGCCGCCGCCAGCGCCTGGCGGGACGGTTGGGCCGAAGCCGGCCGGATCCGCCTGCACATGGCCAATTCAGCCGCTCTGTTCCGTTTCCCCTGGGCGCACGGGGATCTGGTTCGGCCTGGGATCAGCCTCTATGGCTATCCCCCGGCCGATCCCGCCCCTTTTTTGCCTCCGGCCCTGCGCCCGGCCATGAGCCTGCGCAGCCGGATTCTCCAGGTCAAGGAGCTCCCCGCCGGTTGCGGAATCAGCTACGGTCATCGTTTTGTGACCAGCCGTCCCACCCGGCTGGCGGTGCTGCCCTTGGGCTACGCCGACGGCTATCCCCGCGGGGTGAGCGGCCGCGCCCAGGTGTTGATCGGCGGCCGGCGGGTGCCCCTGTGCGGCACGATCTGCATGAATGCCTGCATGGCCGATGTCAGCGCAATCTCAGGGGTGGCCGCGGGCGCCGAGGTGATCTTCATGGGGCGCCAGGGGGATGAGTTCATCGGCGCGGCTGAAATCGCCGCCTGGCATGAAACCATCAGCTACGAAATTCTCTGCCGTTTCGGAGCGATGAATAAGCGGCTTTACTCCTCTCCCGACGGGGAGCCGGAACCGGCTTAAGGTAGCAGCATCCGCCGGAGCCGGGGCTTAAAACCTTGGTTCCCGGACTGGGACCTGCTAACTTGAACCTGATAAAATAACTTTCGCCAATCAAAGAGCATAAGGAACAGAAAATAAGATGATCAAAACGCGGGTGCGGGCAACGATTGACCGCTGTTTTGCCTTGGGGATCGAGCGGGGGCTGTGGACCGAGGCCGCCGCCGGGGCCTATACGGTGGAGGAACCCAAGCGGGAAGGCCAGGGGGATTTTGCCACCAACCTGGCGATGATCGCCGCCGGCCGGGAAAAGCGCAAGCCCCGGGAGATCGCCGCCGCCCTGGTCGGCCTGCTCGGCGATTCCGAGGTTGGCGGTGATCTTTTCGAGCGGGTGGAGGTTGCCGGGCCCGGCTTTGTCAACTGCTTCGTCAAGCCGGCGGTCTGGCAGGCGGTCATTCCTGAAATACGCCGCCGGGGAGAGGAATTCGGTCGCGGCGAGAGCGGCCGGGGCCTTAAGGTGCTGGTGGAATTCGTCAGCGCCAACCCCACCGGTCCCCTGAGTGTCGGCCATGGCCGCCAGGCGG
This sequence comes from Desulfurivibrio nitratireducens, assembly GCF_044068515.1. Classification (NCBI taxonomy): domain Bacteria; kingdom Pseudomonadati; phylum Thermodesulfobacteriota; class Desulfobulbia; order Desulfobulbales; family Desulfobulbaceae; genus Desulfurivibrio; species Desulfurivibrio nitratireducens. The sequence continues at coordinate 18,097 of NZ_JBIPKI010000009.1, read as the reverse complement.
TGCTCGGCGACGCCATCGCCCGCCTGCTTAGCGCCACCGGCTATGCGGTGACCCGGGAATATTATTACAACGACGCCGGCCGCCAGATGCGGGTGCTGGGCGAATCGGTCCGGGCCCGGTACCTGGAGCTGCTGGGTCTGCCGGGTGCTTTCCCCGAGGATGGCTACCAGGGAGAATATATCCGCGAGATCGCCCAGGCCCTGGTTGATCAACGGGGCGACGCCCTCAAAAAGGTCGCCGACCATGCTCCCTTTACCCAGAAGGCCGAAGAGGTGATTTTCGCCGATATCAACCAGACTCTGGCCAGCCTGGGCATCCGGTTCGACAATTACTACAACGAGCACTCCCTGTATGAGCAGGGCCTGGTGGATGAGGTGGTCGCGACCCTGCGCCGGCAGGGACTGGTTTACGACCAGGACGGCGCCGTCTGGTTTAAAACCACCGAGTTGGGCCTGGAGCAGGACCGGGTGATCATCAAATCCACCGGCGAGCCCACCTACCGGCTGCCCGATATCGCCTATCACCGGGAAAAATTCCGCCGCGGCTTCGACTGGATGGTCAACGTCTTCGGCTCCGACCATATCGCCACCGTGCCCGATGTGCTGGCCGGGGTCAAGGCCCTGGGCTATGATCCGGACCGGGTGACCACGGTCATTCACCAGTTCGTCACCCTGCTGCGCGACGGCCGGCCGGTCAAGATGTCCACCCGCAAGGCCAATTTCGTCACCGTCGATGAACTGGTGGCCGAGGTGGGGGTGGACGTGACCCGCTTCTTCTTCCTGATGCGCAAGGCCGACAGCCAGCTCGAGTTCGATCTCGACCTGGCCACCCAGCAGAGCCAGGAAAATCCGGTCTATTACGTCCAGTACGCCCACGCCCGGCTCTGCAGCATTGCCCGCCAGGCCCGGGAGAAGGGTTTGGAGCTGGCCGCGGGCGAGATCAACCATGCCCGCCTGGAGCTGGAGGAGGAGCTGGTCCTGCTGCGGGCCATGGCCGGGCTGCCCTCCCTGCTGGAGAGCGCCGCCCAGGCCCTGGAGCCGCATCGGATCGTCTTTTACCTCCAGGATCTGGCCGCCCGGTTCCACGGCTATTATAATCGCCACCGGATTGTCGGCGAGGACCAGGAGTTGAGCCGGGCCCGGCTGGCCCTGGCCGAGGCCCTGCGGGTGGTTTTCGCCAACGGTCTCCGGTTGATCGGGGTCAAAGCTCCCGAGAATATGTGATGGCGTCGGCAAGAAGGGGTAAAAAAAAGACGGTGGTCAAGATCGAACTGGGCTGGGGTGGTCTCTTGAGCCTGGCGGTGGTGGTTTTCTGCGTCTTTCTTTGGATGTTTCTGCTGGGGATTTGGGCCGGGCAGAGTATTCTGGCTCCGGTGGGTGAAAATTCGGCCAATTTGCAGCCGTACTTGCTGGCGGGTAAAATATGACCTCGATGACGATTGCCCAGGATGGCGCCGGGGAGGATAAAGGAGCGGAGCCGGGAGGTTTCCTGGTCCGCAATGCCCGGATGGAAGATGTGCGGGCGATTTACGCCCTGCTCCAGTTTTTCGCCGGCAAGAACCTGTTGCTGGGCCGGTCGCTCAGTTCGCTGTATGATCACTTGCGCGATTTCAAGGTGGCGGTGACCTCCGCCGGCCCTGAGAGCCGGCTGCTGGGGGTCTGCTCCCTCCATATCTGCTGGGAGAACCTGGCGGAAATCCGTTCCCTGGCGGTGGCCGAGAGCTTCCAGGGCCGGGGGGTCGGCAGTACCCTGGTCCGCTCCTGTCTGGCCGAGGCTCAAGATTTCGGGATTTCCCGGGTCTTTACCCTGACCTACCAGCCGCAATTTTTTCAGAAGCTGGCCTTTCGCCCCATCGATAAAAATGAGTTGCCGCACAAGGTCTGGAGCGATTGTATCAATTGTCCGATGTTTCCGGATTGCAACGAAGAGTCAATGATCTGGGAGGCCGCATGAAAGGGGCCGGAGCTTTGTCCGCCGGATCCCCAGCGGTGTCCCGTTAAAGCCGGCCGTCTTGCCCGTGCCACCGCGGGCCGGCCCGGCGCAATGTTGTCTGCCAAGGAGAGTGTTTAGATGTTGGCCAAGGTATTAAAGAAAATTTTCGGCAGCCAGAATGAGCGAATCCTCAAGGCCATGGAGCCCCTGGTGGCCCGAATCAACGATTTGGAGCCGGCCGTCCAGGCCCTCGATGATTCCGCCCTGGCCGCCAAGACCGGCGAATTCCGCCAGCGCCTGGAGCAGGGGGCCGGTCTCGATGATCTGCTGCCCGAGGCCTTCGCCGTGGTTCGCGAGTCCTCCCGCCGGGTGCTGGCCATGCGTCATTTTGATGTTCAGCTCATCGGCGGCATCGTGCTCCATCAGGGCAAGATCTCCGAGATGAAGACCGGTGAAGGCAAGACCCTGGTGGCTACCCTGGCGGTTTATCTCAACGCCTTGAGCGGGCGCGGGGTCCACGTGGTCACGGTCAACGATTACCTGGCCCGGCGGGATGCCGAATGGATGGGCAAACTTTATAATTTTCTCGGCCTCAAGGTCGGGGTGATCGTGCATGGCGTCGACGATGCCGCCCGCAAGGAAGCTTACGCCGCCGATGTGACCTACGGCACCAACAACGAGTTCGGTTTTGACTACCTGCGCGACAATATGAAGTTCCGGCTGGATGACTTCTGCCAGCGGGAACCCCATTTCGCCATCGTCGACGAGGTGGACAGCATTCTCATCGACGAGGCCCGGACCCCGCTGATCATTTCCGGCCCGGCCGACGTCTCCACCGAACTTTACGTCAAGGTCAACACCCTGCTGCCCCACTTCAAGGCCGAGACCCACTACACCGTGGATGAAAAGGCCCGCTCGGTGGCTCTGACCGAGGAAGGGGTGGCCCTGGGCGAAAAGCTGCTGGGGGTGGACAATCTCTACGATCCCCGCAATATCGAACAGCTCCACCATCTCAACCAGGCCCTGAAGGCCCACGTCCTCTTCAAGCGGGACGTCGATTACCTGGTCCGGGACGACCAGGTGGTGATCGTCGATGAATTCACGGGGCGGGCCATGGCGGGCCGCCGCTTCAGCGACGGGCTGCACCAGGCCCTGGAGGCCAAGGAAGGGGTCAAGGTGGAACGGGAAAACCAGACCATGGCCTCGGTCACCTTCCAGAACTACTTCCGGATGTATGAAAAACTGGCCGGGATGACCGGTACCGCCGACACCGAGGCGGCCGAATTCAAGAAGATCTACAACCTGGACGTGGTGGTGATTCCCACCCACCATCCCATGGTCCGGATCGACTACCCCGATGCCATCTATAAGACCCTGAACGCCAAGTACCGAGCCATAGTCCGCGAAATCAAGGACCTGCACGAAAAGGGCCAGCCGGTTCTGGTGGGCACCATCAGCATCGATGTCTCGGAAAAGATTTCGGCCCAGCTCAAGAAGGAAAAAATTCCCCACGCGGTCCTCAACGCCAAACAGCATGACAAGGAGGCGGAGATTGTCGCCGACGCGGGCCACAAGGGCAAGGTGACCATCGCCACCAACATGGCCGGCCGGGGTACCGACATCAAGCTGGGCGAGGGGGTGGCCGACCTGGGTGGCCTCCATATCCTCGGCACCAGCCGGCATGAATCGCGGCGGATCGACAACCAGTTGCGGGGACGTTCCGGGCGCCAGGGCGATCCCGGTTCCTCCCGTTTCTTCCTCTCGCTGGAGGACGACCTGCTGCGGATTTTCGGTTCCGACCGGATTTCCGGGATCATGGATCGGCTGGGGATGGAGGAGGATGAGCCCATCGAGCACAACATGATCAGCAAGGCCATCGAAAACGCCCAGCGCAAGGTGGAAGGCCACAACTTCGAGATCCGCAAGCACCTGCTTGAGTATGACGATGTGATGAACAAGCAGCGCGAGGTCATCTACCGCCAGCGGCGCGAGGTTCTGACCAGCACCGACCTCAAGGAAGTGGTGCTGGAGATGGTCGGCGACCTGGTCCAGAACCTGGTGGTCGAATTTGCCGAGGAGAAAATCCCCTCGGAGGATTGGGATTGGAGCGGGATCGAGGAGCGCTTCAACGCCCTGTTCTCCTTCCCCCTGGCCTGGGATGAACCGGCTAAGGCCGATCTCAACGGCGAAGAGCTGGCCACCCGGCTGCGGGCCGCGGTTAAGAGCCGTTACGAGGAACGGGAAGAAGAGATCGGACCGGAAAATATGCGCCAACTCGAGCGGATCATCCTGCTGCAGATGGTGGACAGCCACTGGAAGGAACACCTGCTCAACATGGATCATCTCAAGGAAGGGATCGGCCTGCGCGGTTACGGCCAGAAAAATCCCCTGATCGAATACAAGCGGGAAGGCTTCCAGATGTTCATGGAGATGATCGAAGCCATGCGCGAAAAGACGGTCAGCACCCTGTTGCGCATCCGGCTGGTCCGGGACGACGATGTCGAGGCCATCGAGGCCCAGCAGCGCAACCGCCGGCCGCCGATGCAGCTCAGCCGCGAGCAGCCCGGCGAAGAACAGCCGCGCCGCCCGGTGACCCGCCAGGAAGACAAGGTGGGCCGCAACGCCCCTTGTCCTTGTGGCAGCGGCAAGAAGCATAAACGCTGCTGCGGCCGCCAGGGTTAAGCTTACAGGACCCTGGCCCGACAGCTTTGTCGATGAGGCTTTTTCTTTGAACCAACAATGGGCCAAGGAGGCAGAAAGATGCTGGAGGTTCGCGGTTTTCGGGCAGCAGCGGTAAAGGCGGGAATCCGGGGTAAGGATCGACTCGATCTGGGGCTGATTGTCAGCGATACCCCGGCGGCGGCCGCCGCGGTTTTTACCACCAACACCGTCAAGGCCGCTCCGCTGCTGCTGGGCAAGGAGCGGCTCCGCGGCGGCCGGGCCCAGGCTATCCTGGTCAATGCCGGCATCGCCAACGCCTGCACCGGCGCCGAGGGGATGCGCAACGCCCGCCTCTGCGGGGCCATGGCCGCCGACACCCTGGGGATCGGGGAGGAACTGGTTCAACTCTCCTCCACCGGGGTGATCGGGATGCAGCTCGATGTCGAGTGTTTCCGGCGCGGCATCCCTCGTTTGGTTGCCGCCCTGAATCCCGGCGGGCTGGAGGAGGTTTCCCGGGCGATCATGACCACCGACACCGTACCCAAAACCGCCGAGCGAGTTTTCCAGCTCGACGGCGTCGAGGTAAAGATGGCCGGGATCGCCAAGGGGGCGGGCATGATTATGCCCGACATGGCCACCATGCTCTGCTTCATCCTCACCGATGCCGCCGTCGAGCCGGAACTGCTGCGGACCATGCTGCGAAGCAGTGTCAGAAGCTCCTTCAATCGGATTACCATCGACGGCGATACCAGCACCAACGATACGGTGCTGGTGCTGGCCAACGGCCGCTCCGGGGCCCCGCTGCTGGCGGCCGGTTCACACCGGCAGAGGCTTTTTCAGCAGCAGCTCGATGAGATTTGCCTGGATCTGGCCCGCCAGGTGGTGCGGGACGGGGAAGGGGCCACCAAGCTGGTGACCATCCGGGTGGAGGGGGCGGCCGACGAGGCCCAGGCCCGGCAGGCGGCCCGGACCATCGCCAATTCCAACCTGGTCAAAACCGCCTTCTTCGGCGAGGATGCCAACTGGGGACGGATCATTGCCGCCCTGGGCCGCTCCGGGGCCGACTTCAATCCCGAGGCCGTGGCCATCGCCTTCGACGACGTGGTCATGGTGCGGGACGGGGTCGGCCAGGGGGCGGCGGTCGAAGCCCGGGCCACCGAGGTGCTGCGCCGCGGGGAGTTCACGGTGACCGTCGGCCTGCAGGCCGGTGCCGCTGCCGCCGAGTACCTTACCTGCGATTTTTCCCTGGACTACGTCAAGATCAACGCCAATTACCGCACTTAACCGCCGGCAGCACCGCATCTTGCGGCGATCAGGCCGGCTTGCGTACTTATGTACGCGGCGCCGCCCCGCTTGCCGCAACCTGCGGCACTGCCGGCGGTTAAGCTCTGGATGACTCATGGCCGGGCTTTGTTTGTCGGGGGATAAAGAAGGCTGTGGCCAACCCTGGTTTCCCGGTTCAGTCGTTGTATTTTTCGGCGCAGGAGAGGATGAACTCCTTTTCGGCGGCGGCCAGGACTTTGCGGGCCTCGGTGGCGTCAAGGGCGATCTGGACGGCCAGTTCCTCGGGGCCGGCGAATTTGCGCTCATCGCGCAGATGCCTGAGCAGGTTGATTTTGAGGGGCTTGCCGTAGATGTCCTCTTTGAAGTCGAAGATATGGGTTTCCACTGCCAGCTTGTCCTCGCCGAAGGTGGGGTTGTAGCCGATATTGAGCACCCCGCCATAGCAGCGGCCGTCATAAACCACCTGGGTGACGTAAACCCCGTGCTTGGGGCAGAGGTCGTTTTCGTCGATGCTGAGGTTGGCGGTGGGAAAACCCAGGATGCTGCCGCCCCGTCTCCGCCCCATCTGGACCACCCCCCGCAACTGATAGTAGCGGCCGAGCAGCTTGGTGACATCTTCCATCCGGCCCGCCATCACCAGTTCCCTGACCTTGCTGCTGCTGACCACCATGCCGTCCACCGTAAAGGCGGGAATCACCCGGACCGTAAAGCCCCGTTCCCGGCCGCAGGCCTCGAGAAATTCGGCGTTGCCGCGGCGGCCCTTACCGAAGGCGTAGTCGTAGCCCACCACCAGTTCCCTGACTCCGAGAGTGTTGACCAGTACCCGATCGACGAAACTTTCGGCGTCGGTAGCGGCGAATTCCCGGGTAAAGGGCAGCACCAGCAGCACGTCCACCCCGGCCATGGCGATCAGCTCCACCTTCTGCTCGTAGGTGGAGATCAGCTTGACCCCGGTCTCGGGCTGGACTACCTGGAGGGGATGGGGATCGAAGGTGATGGCGATCCCGGTCCCCCGGTGGCGCCGGGCCAGGTCGCTGACAGTGCTGAAAAGCTGCTGGTGGCCCAGGTGAACCCCGTCGAAATTGCCGATGGTTACGCAGGCATGCGGGAAGGGGGCGGAAATCTGGTCCAGGCTGGTATAGATTTTCATGGTTCTGCTTTACCGCATGATTAAGTGATCGGCGGCGCCGCCAAAAGCCGCGCCGCCGCCGGGGGCCGCTTGGCAACCTGCTGTTTTCGCATGACCGACCAAGTCGTTTGGCAGGTTTTTGCGATTCCCCCTATTTTGTCTTGACAAAGGGGCGGGGGAGTCTATATTATCGCCTCTTCAAACGTGCTGCCGAAGTGGCGGAACTGGTAGACGCGCTAGGTTCAGGGTCTAGTGGGGGTTTCCCCGTGGGAGTTCGAGTCTCCCCTTCGGCACCAGGCAAGCAATGAAAAGCGTAATCCTTAGGGGTTACGCTTTTTTTGTTTCGGGTCCCGGCGCCGGGACCTGTGCGTGGGGCAAGGTGCCCGTTTTCTACTGAGGTTCCGGCAAAAAGTCAAGCTATGCGTGCCGGTGGGCGGTACGGCTTTTTGTGCAGCCCCCGACCAAATAGAGGTTGAACCCGGCGGCGAAATAAGGCAAAGTGTATCCCCGTGTATATTTTGTCAATTTGCTTTTTTGCAGGCAGGCATAATGTGCCGGACCCGGCCGGATGTGGCTGGTCGGGGAAGCGGCTTTTTGCGAAGGCTACAACCAATCATACTGGATTTTAGAGGACGGTTTTTATGGCATGGGACAATCAGCAACCCCCTTGGGGACAGCGCAAAGGCGGTCAATCTCCGGAGGAGCAACTGACGGCGCTGATCAACAAGGTCAAGCGTTTCTTTGAAGGAGGCGGCGGCTCAGGCGGCGGCTCCCGGAATTCAGATGAACCAGGCGGACCCGGGGTCAATCCCGGCACCATCGCCACCGTGGTCGGAGTGGTCCTGGTCGGCTTGCTCCTGTTTTCTTCCTTTTACACCATCCGCCCCGGGGAACAGGGAGTGGTCCTGCGCCTGGGCAAGTACAATAAGACCACCAACCCGGGCTTGAACTTCAAAATTCCGCTTATGGACGTGGTGCACAAGGTGGACATGGAGTCGGTACGTAAAGAGCAGTTCGGCTTTCGCACCCGGACGGTGGCTGACCGAACCCAGTATCAGAAGCAGGGCTACACCGAGGAATCGCTGATGCTGACCAGCGATCGCAACGTCATCGATATGGAGTGGGTGGTCCAGTACCGGGTTGACGATCCCTATCACTTTCTTTTCCGAATCCGCGATATCCCCCAGGCGGTGCGTGATGTCAGTGAAATGACCCTGCGGCGGCTGGTGGGCAACATGGACTTCGACGGAGTCCTCGAGGGCCGGGCGCTGCTGGCCGACGCCATGGCGCGGGAACTGCAGGAAACCCTGAACCGCTATGAGAGCGGGGTTCGGATCATCACGGTGCAGTTGCAGGACGTCAACCCGCCGGAACCGGTCAAGCCCGCCTTCAACGAGGTCAATGAGGCCGATCAGGATATGCAGCGCCTGATCAACGAGGCCGAGGAGATTTACAATCGCGAGGTGCCCCGGGCCCGGGGTGACGCCCGCCGGACGGTGGAAGAGGCCCGCGGCTACATGACCGAACGGGTCAATCTGGCCCAGGGTGAAACCTCCCGCTTTGTCGCCTTGCTCGAGGAGTACGGCCAGGCCCGGGAAGTCACCCGGCAGCGGCTTTACCTCGAAACCATGCAGCGGGTGCTGCCCCAGGTCAGCGAAGTGGTGGTCATCGACAAGGAGCAGAAGTCGTTACTGCCCCTGCTCAACCTTGGCGCCGCCGGCAAGACCCCGGGCCAATAAGGCTCAGGGTTTGTCGGGCGCTGAAAATCCTCGCGGATAAGTAAAAGCGGAGGCTTTTGTGAAAAATATTGTGCGTACCATTTTAATTGTCGTGATTGTTGCCCTAGGCCTGGTGGTGGCCAACGGGGTCTACGTTCTGCCCGAGGATCGCCAGGCGGTGGTCACCCAGTTCGGCCGCCCGGTGGGCGAGCCGGTAACCGAGGCGGGGCTGAAGTTCAAGGTGCCCTTTGTCCAGGATGTCACCTACTTTGACAAGCGGATCCTGATCTGGGACGGGGATCCCAACCAGATCCCCACCCGGGACAAGACCTTCGTCCATATCGACGCAACCGCCCGCTGGCGGATTGTCGATCCCTTGCGCTTCATGCAGTCGATGCACACCGAAGCCCGGGCCCAGGGAGTTCTTGACGCCATTATCGACGGCACCATCCGGGACTTCGTCAACCAGAACAACCTGGTGGAGTTCATTCGCAGCTCCGACTGGGAGCCCCAGGCCATGCGGATCAGCATGCTGGAGCCGGCGGAAATTGAACACGTGGAACTGGGCCGGGACGTGATCAGCAACATGATCCACGAAAGGGCCGCCGAGGTGGTCAAGCAGTACGGGATCGAGCTGGTGGACGTGATGTTGCGGCGGGTCAACTATATCGATTCCGTCCAGCGCCGGGTCTTTGACCGGATGATTTCGGAGCGGAAAAGGATCGCCGCCGATCTCCGTTCCCGCGGCGAGGGCAGCAAGGCCGAGATTCTCGGTAAAATGGAGCGTGATCTGCTGGAGATCCGTTCCGGCGCTTCCCGGGAGGCCCAGACCCTGCGCGGCCAGGCCGATGCCGATGCCGCCCGGATTTACGCCGAGGCGTACAGCCGCGATCCCGAGTTTTACCGTTTTTATAAAACCCTGGAGTCCTACCAGGCCACTTTGGGCAAGAATACCCGCCTGGTGCTGACCACTGATTCGCCGCTTTATCGTTACCTGGAAACCCTGGATCGCTAAAGGTCCGACAGCCTTACATCTTGTTTGGAGCAGGTCCGGCGACGTACAGCAGTATGGTCGCCGGACCTGCTTGCACTTGTGGTGCAGGCAGGGCAAGGGGCTTTTGCCGGTGGTTCAGAGGGCTTGCTTGCTGAGCAGGTTCACCCATTCCCGGGTTTCGGCGGCGATATCCGCCGCCTGGGTCAGGGCGGTGACCACTGCCGGGCGGCGAACCCCGGCGGCCAGCAGGGCCGGGATATGCTGCTTCTTGATACCGCCCATAACCGTGAAGGGCAGGGAAGAGTGGCGGGAAAAGCGGGGGATGGCTTCCAGGCCAAGGAACTCCTTGATGCCTTCCTTGGTTCCGGTGGTGAAGAGGGGGCCGATGTTGTAGTAGGAGGCGCCCCGCTCTTCGGCGCTGGCGGCTTCTTCCTCGCGGTTGCAGGAGACGCCGATCAGCAGGTCGGGGGCGAAGCGGCGAACCTCTTCGCAGGGCAGATCCTGGTTGCCCAGGTGAATTCCGTCGGCTTCGCTGAGCAGGGCGATATCCAGGCGGTCGTTGACGATGAACAGGGCGCCGGCCTCCCGGGTTTTGCGGCGGAATAGCTTGGCCTTGGCCAGCAGGGTGCGGCCGTCGGCCTCCTTGTCCCGCAACTGGACGATCCTGGCCCCGCCCGCCAGCACCGCCTCCAGCCATTCCCGGTCGCCGCGGCCCGCCGCCAGTTTCTCGCAGGAAACCGGGTAAAGAGTGACCTCGGTGATGAACTTCCGCAATCTTTCCTGGTAAATAGTCATCAGATCTCCTTCGCGTCGGTCTGCCGCGGATAATCCGGCGGGAACAACAGGGGGCAGGCTTTGCCCTTGAAACCGGACGAACTCAGCGGTAAAATAACCGATTCGCTAATCACTAAAAAGGATTTTGCCATATGCCGCACAACTATTATTCCGGCGAGAAAGCCGAAATCAAGATCGACGGGCAGGTTTATGAGCTGCCGATAATCGTCGGCACCGAAGGCGAAAAAGCCATCGACGTCCGAACCCTGCGGGCCAAGACCGGCCATATCGCCTTTGACCCCGGCTATGCCAATACCGGTTCCTGCAACAGTAATATCACCTATCTCGACGGCGAACGGGGCATCCTGAGCTATCGCGGCTACGATATCGCCGATCTGGCCGAAAACTGCACCTTCGTCGAGGTGGCTTACCTGCTGGATCACGGCACTCTGCCCACCCGGGAGGAACTTTCCGAATTCAGCCGGATGCTCAACGACTTCGCCATGATCCACGAGGACATGATCCGCTTCTTCGACAGCTATCCGCCCAAAAGCCCGCCGATGGCGATCCTCTCCTCGATGGTCAACTCCCTGTGCAACTTTTATCCGGAGATGACCGAGAATCCCCTGGAGAATATCGACAAGATGTCGGCCCGCCTGATTTCCAAGGTCCGGACCATCGCCGCCTTCTCCTATAAGAAATCCATGGGCCATCCCGTGGTTTATCCGCGTTATGACCTTTCCTATTGCGCCAATTTTCTCAATATGATGTTCGACTCGCCGGTCAAGCCCTACGAGATCAATCACAAGGTGGTGGCGGCGCTCAACAAGCTGCTTATTCTCCACGGCGATCATGAGCAGAACTGTTCCACCTCGACGGTGCGGATGGTGGGCAGCGCCCGGGTCAACCTCTACGCCTCGGTTTCCGCCGGGATCAGTGCCCTCTGGGGCCCCCTGCACGGCGGGGCCAACCAGGCGGTGATGGAGATGCTGGAAAACATTCACCAGCACGGGGGCGATTTCCGGAAATACGTGGAGCGGGCCAAGGATCCCAATGACCCCTTCCGCCTGGCCGGCTTCGGCCACCGGGTTTACAAGACCCACGATCCCCGTTCCCGGATCATTAAGCAGGCCTGCGACGATGTCCTGGATGATCTCAAATTTGCCGACCCCTTGCTGGATATCGCCAAGGAACTGGAAGAGGTGGCCCTGAAGGATGAGTACTTCGTCGAGCGCAATCTCTATCCCAACGTCGATTTTTATTCCGGGATCATCTACCGGGCCATCGGTATTCCCACCAGCATGTTCACGGTGATGTTCGCCCTGGGCCGTCTTCCCGGCTGGATCGCTCACTGGAAGGAGATGTGGGACGATCCGGGCTGGCGCATCAGCCGTCCCCGCCAGATCTATGTCGGGCCCTTGAGCCGCCCCTTCATCCCCATGGATCAGCGGTAAGCGAGCAGCGGCACCGCGGATTCGGGCGAGCGGTCCGGCTTGCTTAGTCGGTCCGGCCGATGCCGCTCCCCGCGCCCAAAATATGCGGCCCTGCTGATCGTTTAACCCCGCAAAGCGCAAGAGCGGTTCCAGGGCTGCGCGCAAAGATGAGCTTGCTAAACTGGTTGGAGCGTGGTTAAAAAGGCCGTTGCCCTAATGTGCCCTAATGTTAGGAGGTGCGGCCTTTGCGGTTTGGTCGCGGGTTGCCTGACGGGCTTAGTTTTTTTGGCTTAAGGGAAATATAGTTCCGCAAACGTTCGGTCGGGTTGCGGCAGGATCCGGGGGGCTGGACGTTTCCCCCCTATTTGGATTAAGGACAAGGTGGTATGCGTACCGACATAGTGCACATCGGCGCCGGGGAGTTGACCTACGAAATTCGCAATATCGTCGCGGTGGGGGAAAAGCTCCAGCAGCTGGGAATTAAAACCTACTGGGAAAACATCGGCGATCCGGTGGCCAAGGGCGAGGAAATTCCCCTCTGGATGAAAAAGGTGGTGGCCCAGTACGCCATGGAGAACGCCAGCTACGGCTACTGCCCCACCCGCGGCATCCTCGCCACCCGCGAGTTTCTGGCCGCCGAGGTCAATAGCCGGGGCGGGGTCCAGATCACCCCGGACGATATTCTTTTCTTCAACGGCCTGGGCGACGCGATCAGCAAGGTTTACGGTTTTCTGCGCCGTACCGCCCGGGTGGTGGTGCCGTCGCCCAGCTATACCACCCACTCCTCCGGCGAGGCGGCCCATGCCGGCGACCGGCCCGTCTCCTACCGGCTCGATCCCCACAACCACTGGTTCCCCGACCTGGAGGACCTGGAAAACCGGATCAAGTACAATCCGGCCGTGGCCGGCATCCTGCTGATCAACCCCGACAACCCCACCGGCGCGGTTTACCCCGAGGATATCCTGCGGGGGATCGTGGCCCTGGCCCGCAAGTACGATCTCTTTATCATCTGCGACGAGGTTTACCAGCGCATCGTCTATAACGGACAACAGACCAGGCCTTTGGCCGAAGTCATCGGCGACGTTCCGGCCATCAACATGCGGGGGATTTCCAAGGAGATGCCCTGGCCCGGCTCCCGCTGCGGCTGGATCGAGGTCTACAACGCCGACCGCGACCCGATGTTCCAGAAATACGTGGCTTCGATCCTCAACTCCAAGATGGTGGAGGTCTGCTCCACCACCTTGCCCCAGATGGTATTGCCCGCCATCGTCAGCCATCCCGAGTACAACGCCTACCTGGCCGAGCGGATCAAGCGATATGAGACGGCCTCCAACATCGCTTACGATGTTCTCAAAGGGGTGGACGGTCTCATCGTCAACCGGACCAACGGCGCCTTCTACATGAGCGTGGCCTTCGCCCCAGGGGCCCTCAACCAGAGCCAGACCCTGCCCATTGCCAATCCGGAGGTCCGGGCCCACGTCGAGGCCCTGGTGGCCAAGCCCGGCACCTCGCCGGACAAGCGCTTTGTCTACTACCTGCTGGGTTCCACCGGGATTTGCGTGGTCCCCCTGAGTTCATTCGCCACCGAGCTTCAGGGCTTCCGCACCACTTTGCTGGAGCGCAACGAGGAACGCTTCCGCCAGATCTGTCTGACCATGGCCGACGCCATCCGTAACTACCTGTAAACTTGCCGCAGCACCGCATCTTCGGGCGATCAGCCCGGCTTGCATAGCGAACTATGCGGCGCCGGGCTGCTTGCCCGAATCTGCGGCACTGCGGCAAGTTTACCGGGCTTGGCCGTGTATTTGCGGCCGTTTATCGCGTAATTGTCCCGATTCCCCGCTTCTTGCAAGCAACCACCGCATCTTCGAGCGATCAGCTCGGCTTGCATAGCGAACTATGCGGCGCCGGGCTGCTTGCCCGAATCTGCGGCACTGCGGCAAGTTTACCGGGCTTGGCCGTGTATTTGCGGCCGTTTATCGCGTAATTGTCCCAAATCCCCGCTTCTTGCAAGCAACCACCGCATCTTCGGGCGATCAGCCCGGCTTGCGTAGCGAACTATGCGGCGCCGGGCTGCTTGCCCGAATCTGCGGCACTGCGGCAAGTTTACCGGGCTTGGCTGTATAATTGCGGCCGTTTATCGCGCAATTATCCCGATTCCCCGTCTCTTGCAAGCAACCAGATCATCTTCGGGCGATCAGCCCGGCTTGCATAGCGAACTATGCGGCGCCGGGCCGCTTGCCCGAATCTGCGGCACTGCGGCAAGCTTACCTTGGTAAAAGGGTGTTTGGCGGTTTCTGCGCTTTGCTCTCCTGGTTCTCTTTGCTGCCAAATCTTTTGGGGCGGTGGTTTCTCTTGTGTGGGCCCGGGGTCGCCATTTTCTGCCGGACTTTGGCCGGCGGTTGTTCTCCCCGGGGAAATCTGGCATGATGTGGCCAGGAGCAGTCTTTGCCGGACCCCGCTTTGGAGCTGATCATGCCGTCGCCAGCCGACCCTGCATCGCCGGATTCCGCGGAAATCGTTTTCCATGCCGAGGGCCTGACCAAAATCTATCGGATGGGCGAGGTGGAGGTCCGGGCCCTGGACGGGGTGGATCTGGACCTTTACCGGGGCGAGCTGGTGGTATTGCTGGGGCCCTCGGGCAGCGGTAAATCGACCCTGCTCAATATCCTGGGCGGGCTCGATCCGCCCACCACCGGCACCGTCATCTGCGGGGGCCGCGACCTGGCCGTCGCGGGCGAGGCCGAACTCACCGAGTTTCGCCGTCACATGGTCGGTTTCGTCTTTCAGTTCTACAATCTGATTCCCAGCCTGACCGCCCGGGAAAACGTGGCCATCGTCACCGAGATCGCCCGAAACCCTCTGACCCCGGAAGAAGCCCTGGCCCTGGTGGGGCTGGGTGAAAGGCTTGATCATTTCCCCGCCCAGCTTTCCGGCGGGGAGCAGCAGCGGGTGGCCATCGCTCGGGCCATCGCCAAGCGGCCCCAGGTGCTGCTCTGCGACGAGCCCACCGGGGCCCTGGATTCCAAAACCGGGGTCGTGGTGCTTGAAGTGCTGGAACGGATCAACCACGAGGTGGGAACCACCACCGCCCTGATCACCCATAACGCCGATATTGCCCGGATGGCCCACCGGGTTATCCACTTGAGCGACGGCCGGATCGGCCGGATCGAGATCAACGAAAAGCCCTGTCCGGCCAAGGAACTGAGATGGTAGCCAAGGCTTGCCGATGAAGGCCCTGCACCGCAAATTGTTCCGCGAACTCTGGCAGTTGCGGGGCCAGAGCCTGGCCATCGCGGTGGTGATCGCCGGCGGGCTGGCCACCCTGCTGATGTCGCTTTCCTCCCTGGATTCCCTGCGCCAGACCCGCGACGGCTTCTATCGCGAATACCGTTTCGGTGAAATCTTTGCCGAGCTCAAGCGGGCCCCCAACGAGCTGGCCGCCGCCATTGCCGCCATCGACGGGGTTCGGCTGGCGGAAACCCGGGTCCAGTCCGCCGCCACCATCGGGGTGGCCGATTTCGTCGACCCGATCACCGGACTGCTGATTTCCCTGCCCGACGGGGCCGAGCCCGAACTCAACCGGCTCTACCTTCGCCTGGGCAGTTTGCCGGCCGCCGGGCGCAACGAGGCCGTGATCAGCGACGGTTTTGCCGACGCCCACGGGCTTTTGCCCGGAGATCGCCTGGAGGTGGTGCTCAACGGCCGTCTCCAGGAACTGGTGGTCAGCGGCATCGCCGTAAGTCCGGAACATATCTACCAGCTTCAGCCCGGCGAATTATACCCCGACAACCTGCGCTACGGCATTCTCTGGCTCAATCGTTCCCAACTGGCCCCCGCCAGTGACCTGGACGGCGCTTTCAACAGCGTGGTTCTCAGCCTGGAGCGGGACGCGACCCCTCTGGAGGTGGTGGCCGAGCTTGATCGACTGCTGACGCCCTACGGCGGCATTGGGGCCGTAACCCGCGCTGACCAGCAATCCCACATGTATCTCGAGGCCGAGTTCGAGCAGTTGGCCACCATGGCCTGGATATACCCCGCCATCTTCCTGGCGGTGGCCGCCTTTCTGCTCAACGTGGTCCTGGCCCGGCTGATCACCACCCAGCGCGAACAGATCGCGATCCTCAAGGCCTTCGGTTACACCCATTGGCAGGTGGGCCGGCACTACAGCCAACTGGTCCTGTTGATGACCTCCCTGGGCCTGGTCCTGGGTACCCTGGGCGGCCTGATTCTGGGCGAGGCCATGGCCCGGATCTATGCCGAATTCTTCCGCTTTCCGGTCCTCGAATACCGCCTGAGCTGGCAGGTGATCCTGCTGGGGGCCGCGGTTACCTGCGGGGCGGCCCTGGTCGGAACCCTGAGCGCGGTGCGCCGGGCGGTGCTTTTGCCCCCGGCCGAGGCCATGCGCCCGGAAATCCCCGCCGCCTACCGCCCCACCTTGATCGAGCGCCTGGGCTGGCAACGTTACCTGAGCCAGCCCTCCCGGATGATTCTCCGCAACTTTGAACGGCGGCCCGGCAAGGCCCTGTTGGCGATTTTCGGTATTTCCCTGGCCTGCGCCATCCTGATGATGGGCCATTTCTGGCAGGATGCCGCCGACTATATGATCGATGTCCAGTTCGGACTGGCCCAGCGCTACGATCTGGCGGTGAGCTTCAACGAGGTTACCTCCCAGCGGGTGCTGTACGAACTCATGGCCTTGCCTGGCGTTACGGCGGCCGAGGGGCAGCGGGCGGTGCCGGTCAGGCTGCGCCACCAGCATCGGACCTTTCGCACGGTCCTGCATGGCCTGGTGGCCGAAGGGGAGTTGCGCCGGGTGCTCGATGACCGGCTGGCCATCCTCTCTCCGCCCCAGGACGGTCTGATCCTGACCGATTACCTGGCGGAAATGCTGGCTTTGCAGATCGGCGACCCGGTCCGGGTGGAAAGCCTGGAAGGCCGGCGCCAGGTGCTCGATCTGCCGGTGGTCGGCCTGGTCAACGAACATATCGGAGTCTCGGCCTACATGGAGATGGCGGCCCTGAACCGGGCTTTGGGCGAAGGCGAAGTTTTCAACGGCGCCTTCCTGGCGGTGGCCGAGGAAGAGGTGGCGGCGGTGAGCGGCGAGCTGCGGGAAAGTCCCCGGGTGGCGGGGGTGAGCCGGCGCATGGCGGCGATCACCAATTTCCGGGAAACCATGGCCGATACGGTCCTGGTCTTCAGTTTTATCACCACCCTGTTGGCGGGCAGCATCGCCTTTGGTATTGTGTATAACAGTGCCCGGATCGCCCTTTCCGAACGGAGCCGCGAATTGGCCTCCCTGCGGGTCCTGGGGCTGACCAGGGCCGAAACCGACTATATCCTGATGGGGGAGCTGGCCCTGCTGACGATCTTCGGCATCCCGGTGGGCTGGCTGATCGGCTACTGGTTCTGCTGGTATCTTACCCTGGGCCTGCGTTCCGATCTCTACCGGATCCCCCTGGTCATGGAACCGGCTACCTACGCCACCGCCGCCACGGTGGTGGCGATAGCCGCGGTAATTTCAGGTTTGATCGTCCGCCGCCTGCTGCACCGCATCGATCTGGTGGCGGCCTTGAAATCCGCCGATTAGCGAGGGGTTGAAAAAATGTAATTATTGGCGGCCGATTGGTTGGGTTGGATTAAAGCTCGGTGAGCCCGGGGAAAGCAGAGGATATGCGAGCGGACAGTGGTATATTGGCTCCGGGGTTGCCGGGCCGGTGGCGGTTATTAATTTTCAGTCCGGGCCCCGGGCCCGGCTGGGATCGCAACCTGCCAAGGGTGGACCGGCAAGCCTGCGCTTGCGCATGGGGGTTTGGATGGCGCTTTTAAAGCGAAACTATCTCAAAATTATCATCGCCTTGGCGATCATGGCCTTGCTCTTTCTGGCCCTGCGGCCAACCCCCCTGCTGGTGGACAGTGAAACGGTCAGCCGGGGGCCCCTGCGGCAGAGCATCGAGGAGGAAGGGCGGACCCGGGTGGTCGATTCCTTCGTAATCTCGGCCCCGCTGGCCGCCGAGGTGCGGCGGCTTGACCTGGATCCGGGCGATCCGGTGAGCAGGGGGCAGGTGGTGGCGGTACTCGATGCCGTGGCGGCCCCGCCCCTGGATGTTCGCGAGATCGCCGCCGCCCGGGCCCGGGTCGAGGCGGTTTATGGCCCTTGAACACGCGCTCG
>NZ_JBIPKI010000089.1:0-2350 GCF_044068515.1 Desulfurivibrio nitratireducens | reverse complement strand
CGCCCTGGTCAGCACCCTGGCCGCGGCGATGATCTTCAGCCAGGAGATCGATATCCGGCGCAGCGGCAATATTTTCCATGGCGACCAGGCCTACCTTTACGCCCTGGGGGTGGAATCCTGGGCCACCATGTTGCTGGGCCGGGCCGAGCCGGGAGAGGAACACGAATACCTGGGCCGGCCCCTGCCGCCGATCATGGTGGAGGGCGGCCAGGTCGGCGGCCGCCTCGATGACCTCCAGGGCCTGTTCAACCTCAACAACCTGGTGCTGGCGGACGAGGAAAGCCAGGAACGGCAACGCCTCCAGTTTCGCCGCCTGCTGACCGCTTGCGGCCTCAGCGAAGATCTCGAGCAGGCGGTTTCCGACTGGCTGGATGCCGACCAGGAGCCCCGTTTTCCCGGCGGGGCCGAGGACAGTGAATACCTGCGCCGCGATCCTCCTTACCGCACGGCGAATCGCCCCCTGATCGACCCCGGCGAACTGGCCCGGGTTTACGGTTTTGACAGCGAGGAGTACGAGCAGTGCCTCAAGCCCCTGGTCACCGCCCTGCCCGAGGTTACGGCCCTGAACATCAATACCGCCCCCGCCCCCCTGCTGGCCTCCCTCTCCGACCAGCTCGACCTGGGCCGGGCCGAACAACTGCTGGCCGACCGGCCCACCGGGCGAGGTTATCTCGATCTGGCTGACTTCCTCGCCCATCCGGCCCTGGCGGGCAGCGGCCTCAGCGGCGAAGCGCCCGGCCTGCTGGCTGTGCAAAGCCGTTACTTTATGGTACAATCCGAGGCGATTATCGGCCAGAGCCGGGTGGCGCTTTACAGCGTGCTCAAGCGTGAAGGCGACGCCGTCAGAGTCCTGCGCCGCAACAGGTAAGCAAAATTATGAAAAGAATCATTCTCCGGCTGGGGGAACAGGCCCCGGACTCATGCGCCTGGATCAAAATTGAAGCCGATGGCGCCATGGCCGCCGGGCAGGGTTCCCTGGCCGAACTGGCCGCCGCCGCCGAGGGCTACCGCCTGCAGGTTCTGATTCCCGGCAGCGAGGTGCTGCTGACCCGGGTGGTGCTGCCGCCGGGCAACCGCAAGCAGTTGTTGGCCGCCATCCCCTATGCCCTGGAGGAATCCCTGGCCGGGGAAGTCGAGGAGCAGCATTTCGCCGTCGGGGCGGCGGCGGCCGACGGGGCCCTGGGGGTGGCGGTCATCGCCCGGGAACGCCTGGAATACTGGCTGGAGCTCTGCCGGGGCCAGGGCCTGGACCCGGCCCTGCTGACCTCCGAGGTGCTGGCTCTGCCGGCCGGCCAATCCGGCCGGGCCATGCTGGCCGCCGCCGACGGCCTGGTGCTGGTGCGCAGCGGCCGCCAGGACGGTTTCGTCCTCGACCACGACAGCCTGGCCATTATTCCCGGTTTGCCGGGCATCAGCCCCGAGGAACCCTTCCTCCTTTTTTATGAAGGGGATAAGCCGGACTTGCCCGCCGAGCTGGCTCCCCTGGTCGCCGAGCAGCGCCGGGTGCCCGAGGTCATGGCCTTGCTGGCCGAAGGCCTGCGGGAGAAGGAGGTGATCAACCTTCTCCAGGGCGATTACCGCCCCCAGGCCCACTGGGAGCGGCACTGGCAGCGCTGGCGCCTGCCCGCCGCCCTGCTGCTGGTCCTGCTGCTGGTCCAGACCGGGATCGGCATGCGGGAAAACCACCGCCTGCGTTTGCACGAAGAGCAATTGAGCGCCGAAATCGTCCAGGTTTACCGACAGGCCTTTCCCGGCGCCCAGCGGATCGTCAATCCCCGGGCCCAGATGGAGCACCAGTTGCAGACCCTGCGCGGTGGGGAAGGCGAGCTTGCCGCCGAGGGCAACCTGCTCCGCATCATGGAGCGGGGCGGGCCGTTGCTGGCCGCCATGGGCGGCCTCGAACTGCGCGGACTCCGCTACCGGGCCGGAGAGTTGGACCTGGAGATCGAGATCGCTGATCTCCAGGAGCTGGACACCCTCAAGGAACAAATGGCCGCCCAGGGCCTGGCGGTCGAGATCCGCGCCGCCACCACCCGGGGCGAGCGGGTGCAGGCCCGGCTGCAAATCAAGGAAGGTTAAGGCAGAGGCCGGCTTGTTTAAGCATGACCCAACCAACAGATTAGAGGCCCTGATGAACGGCGGCCAGGAAAATTCATGATGAAAGATTTACGCCCGCAACTGGAAGCCCGGCTGGAAGGTCTGCTGGCCGGGGTTCCGGTCCGCCAGCGGCCCCTGCTCTTTATCGGCCTGGGCCTGCTGGTTCTGCTCCTGGTCTGGCTGGTGCTGCTGGCCCCGCTGGCTTCCAGCCGCGAGGATCTGCAGCGGCAGATCGCCGACCGGGAAGCGGACC
>NZ_JBIPKI010000088.1:0-2415 GCF_044068515.1 Desulfurivibrio nitratireducens | reverse complement strand
AGTTCGGCCCCCTTGCCGCGGCAGCGGTCGGCCGGCGCGGTTCGGCGGCGGACACCTGCTGGTTTTCGTCCCGCCCCTCCAGGTAGAGGGTTTCCAGTTGCCCGGCCCGGCGCAGAATGACCCGGTCGACGAAAATCGCCTCGATGGTGGCATTGCCCGGCACCGTATCCCCGTGAACATAGACGCTATCCTGGCCCCGGCGCCCTTTTTCGGCTATCACCGCCCAGCCCCGTTCACTGGAAGTGGTAGCCAGTAAGCCCTTGAGGGTCAGACTCAAGGTGGTTTCGGGGGCCTCGAGCAAAGCGGCGGTGGCGGCGGCGTCAGTTGGCTGGAGCTCGGCCCGGCCAAACAAATGAAGGGCGGCCAGTTGTTCTGCCCGGGCCGCCGCCTCGGCGGCACTGCTGCCGTTGGCCCGCGGGGCCGCCCGGGTTTCGACCAAGGCGACGCCGGCGGGGGCAAGCTGGGGGACGGGAGTAAACAGGGCCCAGGTAAAGCGGGCCGAAGCCTGGGCCAGCAGGACGATCAAGAGAATAATAGAGAGATTGCGCAATTGGCCTAGCCGCCGCTCACTGCCGAGCAGGGAGCGCCACAGGTCGCGGAACGAAAATGGCCCGGCCGGTGCCGCGCTGCCTTTGCCGGCCAGGAACATCATCGGCCGCGCCAGCCCTTGACGCAACCACGCTGTGGATATTTTATTCACAATATAAGGTTATCCGATTACCGCTGATTTCGGGTAAATAATTGGTAAAAACAAGCTCGCTAATTTAGCAGAACGCCATCCGGTCAGCAAGGGAGATTTTAACCTCTCCCCGCTCCGGCTCCCGCGCCTCGGCCAGGACCAGGGCCAGCCGGGCGGCGGCCACCACCGGCACCAGGGCCGTTCGCACCAAAACCCTGGCCTCCGGATGCCGGACCAGCCACTGGGCTAAGGCCGGCGAATGGCGGTAATAGAAAGCCACCAGGCGCCGGCCGAGCTGGCTGCGCAAGAGGATTTGATCGCGAACTTGGCGCAGGAGCAAGACCTGGGGGGCCTCGGCCGAGCCGTAGGCGGCGGTGGCGATAAAGCAGCCGCCGCCTCCGCCGGAGGCAGGCGGAAGAATGTTTTCGCCGTTCCCATCATCCACTGCCGGCTCATCGCTGGCAGCATCATCCAGGGGCGGCAACGGGGCCGGCTCTTCCACCTCCGGCACCGTCGGCTCGGAATCACCACCGGGGCCGGGTTCGGTTGCCAAGGGTTCCACTTGAATCAAGCCTTCGGCAAAGCGCTGGTCAGGGTCCAGCCAAGGCCAGAAGGGCGCCCCTACAAAGGCCCGGTCAAAACGGCCATAGAAATTCGTGCCATCCAGATTGACGCAAGAGGCATTGCCGCCGCTCAAGGTGCCGAGCAGGTAGCCGCCGAGATCGGCAAAAATCCCGGAACCGCTGCTGCCGGCCTCAATTGTACCCTCGCTGAAGCGTACATCGACAAACTCCCCCGAACCATCAGGAGTTTCACGGCAGAACAATAAATCATTACTGATCTCGCAGGTAAAATAGCGCCGCAGAAAACCGAAACTGAATTTCTGCAGATCGTTCTGAGGATGGTGGAGACCGGCAACCCACTCTCCCAGTTGGGGCGGAGCTACACTCCAGCCGGCAAAAGTCACTCCTCCAGGAGGTTCGGCGAATAACCGCAGCAGGGAGCTGTCGGTGGCGGGATGAGGCTGCAGCAGTTCCGCCCCCCTGCCGCTCTCACCCCCGAGGAACTGGTAATCGTTGATCTCTTCGCTGTCGCAGGCGGCGGTGTAATAGAACCAGAGGGTCTGGACCGAGGATGCCTTGGCCTGCGTGTCGATACAATGGTTGGCGGTAAGGAAATAGGGGGTGGTGCTATTGTCGCGATCGTTGAGCAGGGTTCCGGTGCACTGGAATAGACTGGGACCGATGTTGAAGTACATCAGGGCCACGGCTTTTTTCTCCGCCTCCCACTCCGGAAAGCAGGAGATATCAAGATGGCAGTCCCCGGCTCCGCCAGGGGCCAGCATGAGCTGGGAGGACTTCGGGGCCGCGAAAAGATGCGAGAGCGCGGGCAGAGCCATCTGCAGACTTTCCGGGGGCAGCTCCGGGGGCAGATAAATTTCCAGGCCGATAAAGTCGCCTTCCAGCAACGGTGACCAGTAGGTCCGGGCCTCGTTTTCCGGCGTCCCGGCAAGCAGGTTGAGGTCGATCAGTCCATTAATCGCGCTTCCGCGGACCAAATGCCCCGTCTTGCCCTCCCGGCCAAAAAAGCGGAACTCGGCCGCGTCCGGAACCTGCTCTATCAACAGCCCCAGCCGCACTCCGTGGGCCCCGGCGGATGCAACGCGGATCGTGGCGACCCGACCGCCGCCGGGCAGCTCATGCCAGAGCAGTTTCCCGGCCAGATCCGCCGCCGTT
>NZ_JBIPKI010000087.1:0-2854 GCF_044068515.1 Desulfurivibrio nitratireducens | reverse complement strand
AAGTGGAAATTGGTCAGCAGGTTGTCCACCACCCGGAAATCATAACCTGGGCAAGCCGGGCCGATCGCCGCAAGATGCGGTGCTGCTGGGCGTTTGCTATTTATCGAAGAGGGAGGCTACCCCCTGCTCCGCGTCGCTGGTGAAGAAGATGATCAGATTATCGTCCGGGGCCAGCTTGGTCTCCCCGGTGGGGATAATGGTCTGGTGGCCCCGCATGATCGCCCCGACGATGGAACCATGGGGAAAGGTCAGGTGTTTGAGGGGCAGATCGACGAACTGGTCGGTGTCCGGAACCTTCATTTCCACCACCTCGGCATTGCCGCCCAGCAGGCTGGCCACGCTGACGATCCGGCCTCCGCCCCGCACATAGCGCAGAATCAGGTTGGCCGCCACCTGGCGCGGGCTCAGGGGTACGTCGATGCCCAGCTTGCCCAGCATGGGGATAAAGCCGGGGTTGCTGATCAGGGTGATGCACTTCTTGGCCCCGTGGTGCTTGGCCAGGAGGCTGGAGAGGATGTTGGTGGTGTCGCTGTTGGTCACCGCGATCACCAGGTCGGCCTGGTCGATGTCTTCTTCGAGCAGATCCTGGGCCTCGAGGCCGTCGCTGTTGAGCACCACCGTCCTTTCCAGTTGTTCGGCCAGGATTTCACAGGTGGCCGGGTTCTGTTCCAGCAGGTTTATATCGATATTGAGCTGCTCCATCTGGCGGGCGACCATGGCCCCGATGGGACCGCCGCCGACGATGAAGACCCGGCGGGGCATCCGACTGGTGCTGGCGAAGAGCAGGTGTTCCACCGCCGGAACGTCGGGGCGGCGGGTCACCAGGTAGAGCTTGTCGCCGGCTTCGATCTTGTCGCTGCCCCGGGGGATGATGGTTTTTTCCCCCCGGGTGATGGCGACCACCAGGAAGTGGTAGATGCTTTGGAGATCGCGCAGATCGGCCAGGGTGGAGCCGACGCAGGGGTGCTCCTCCTTGGCCTGGTAACCCAGGAGATCGATCTGGCCGTGGCCGAATTCCGCCACCTCCACCGCCTGGCTCAGGGTGGTCAGGCGGAGGATTTCCTCGGTCATGGCCAGGTCCGGGCTGATCACCAGGTCGATGCCCAGGGTCCGTTCCACCTGGGAGGTGCCCTGGGCGTAGAAATCCTCGTTGCGGACCCGGGCGATCCTGGTCTTGACCTTGTACTGGCGGGAAATGATGCAGGCGATCAGGTTGATTTCATCGCTGTCGGTGACCGCGATGAAGAGATCGGTCTGATCGATCCCCGCCTTTTCCAGGATCTTGGGGGAAGCGCCGCTGCCGTGGACCGGCATGATGTTTAGCTCCCGCTCCAGGCGGCGCAGCTTCTTCTCGTCGCTGTCCACCAGGATCACTTCCTGGCCTTCACCCGAGAGTTTTTCGCAGAGATGGCGGCCGACCATGCCGGCGCCGACGATCATGATTCGCATGAGCTCACGCTTCCGTTGCTGATCAGGACAAAACCGCCAGGTTTCAGCGGGTTGCCCCCGTTGCCGGAGACCGG
This sequence comes from Desulfurivibrio nitratireducens, assembly GCF_044068515.1. NCBI lineage: Bacteria > Pseudomonadati > Thermodesulfobacteriota > Desulfobulbia > Desulfobulbales > Desulfobulbaceae > Desulfurivibrio > Desulfurivibrio nitratireducens. The sequence continues at coordinate 1,331 of NZ_JBIPKI010000087.1, read as the reverse complement.
CTTACCGGCTCGGTTGGCCGTCATTTGCCGGCCCGCTCCACCGGCCGGGATTGCGCCCCGGCCCGGGCTTGGACCGGCCAGCTTAAATTTTTTACCACAGCGCGCCCGGCGGGCCCAGCGAAAAACCGGCCGCCAACCCGGACCGCCGGGGCCGGGTCCTACTTGCTCCAGGAAATCACCGCCCAGCGGGCCGGCTGACGCCGGGTCAAAAGCCAGCTGCCGTCCGGCCGGGGTTGCAGGCGGGCGTCCAGGTATTCCTCCAGGCGGGCCTCCTCGGCGGCGCTCAGGGGAGGCTCGGAGAGCATCCAGAGCAGGGAGGCCCGGGCTTTTTCCCGGTTGGGGTAAACCCGGTCCTGTTCCAGGGTGATGAAATCGACCCGGGCCTGAATGCCCAGTTGGTAAAGAATGTTGACGGTGAAGATATAGTCCGGCCCCGGTTCGCAGGGACGTTGCAGGGTGGCGAAAAGATCCGGGTCGAAGGGCCCGGCCCCCACCCGGTCGCTGACGATGGCCAGCCGCCGCGCCCATTGATCGACCTTGGCCAGGGCGCCGGGCAGGTCGTCCACCGCCAGGGAGCGGGAGGCGATGACCACGTCATGGGGCGGGATGGCCAGGGCCTGCCAGTCGTCCTCCCAGGCGGCCTGGACCCGCTGAATGTTGGTCAGTCCTTGCCGGGTTTGTTCCTTGGCCAGTTGGGCCAGCATTTCGGCGGAAAAGTCGAGGGCGGTGACCTCCTTGACCCGGCGGGCCAGGGGCAGGGAAAGGGTGCCGGGGCCGCAGCCGGCGTCGAGGACGGTCCACTCCGGCTGCCAGTTGAAGCGGGCCAGGAATTCATCGGCGTAGGGGGATTCCTTGTGGCTGGCGGCGAAATCGCCGGCTCGCCGGTCCCAGTCGCCCGGTTTGCGGCGGGGCCGCGATTTGTGGCGGTATTCTTCCTGCCAGAGGGCTTTCCAGTCCAGATCGCGGTAGCGCATGTCAGTGGCCGTGCCTTTGCAGGCGGCTGAGGATAATGGTCTGCTCACGGTCGTCGCCTTGCATCCGGCGGCGGCTGATGGCGATGGTGAAATCCTTTTCCGCCCGGGCCAGGAAGCGGGGCAGGCTCTGGCGACTGAAGTCGTGGGCCAGGTAGATGCTGCCACCCGGGGCCAGGCATTGGGTCATGATGGCCAGCAGGGGCTCGAAGAAATCCTCCCGGAAGAGAATTTCCGCCCCGATGATCGTGGTGAAGGGGGGCAGTTCCGGGGGCTTGCGCCAGTCCAGGCGCAGATGCTCCACCCGGTCGGCCACCCCGCTGGCGGCGGCGCTGACCCGCTGAAAATCGAGGACATGGG
>NZ_JBIPKI010000086.1:0-3044 GCF_044068515.1 Desulfurivibrio nitratireducens | reverse complement strand
AGGCGGCCGGGTCGGCCAGGTCCAGGCAGACATGGCCCTGCTCGATGGCAAAGCGGGCCAGGGCGGCGGTCAGCAGCAGATTCGGCCCGGCGGCGGGGTCAAGACGGGCCAGCAGGGCCGCCCAATGGCGGTCGAATTCGGCCAGGGCTTCTTCCCGCACCAGTTGGGACCACAATTTTTCCTTTGGCGTTGCAGGCATCACGCCTCCGGCTGGGAGCCATTGATAATTTCCCGCCAGGCCTGGAGTTTGGTCCCATAGCTGTAGCGGGCGTTGGCCGGGCTGGTGGAGGGTAGCCGGTGGCGCTCGAGGCCCGCCGCCCGGGCCGGCAGACCAGGCAGGACCAGGCGCCGGTAAATGTTCTCGGCGGCGCCGCCGTTGAAGCAGACCACCTTGACCCGGGTATGGCTAGCAAAAAATGATGTAAAGTCATTGATTTCCGCCGAGGCGTGATCAATGGCCGAGTCCAGGCTGCCCCGGCGGTGGCAGGTGCGCAGCACGTCCCAGAGGGCGATGCCGCTCTCCCTCAACCGGGCCGCCCGCGCCGGGTAGGGAAGCCCGGCCGGAAAACCCAGCAGTTCAGCGATAATGGGCCAGAAGGCGTTGCGGGGATGGGCGTAATATTCGCCGGCCCGCAGGGAAGCCTCCCCTGGCATGCTGCCCAGGATCAAGAGCCGGGCATCGCGGCGGGCGATGGGGAGAAAGCCGATCAGGGGCCGGGCGTTCACGCAGCGCCCCCGCCGGCCCGGGTTCCGGCTCCCGGGCCCCGGCTGGTCTGGCGGCGGAACCTGGTCATCCCCTTACTTGCGGCCCGGTTTTTTTGAGGCAAGCTTGGCCTTGAGCAAATCGCCCAGAGTGCCCATGGTCTGGTCGCTTTTCTGGCCCTGGTATTCCCGGTAGTCCTGGCGGGTGTCATCCTCCGCCGCCCCCTTGGCCCGCGCTTTGCCTTTGGCGCCGCTTTTCTCCGGGACGGCTTCACTGCCGGCCGGCGGCGGCACGCTTAAGGAAAGCCGCCTTTTTTCGGGGTCAAAGGACTCGATCTGGACCTCGATTTCATCGCCGGGCTGAACCACCTCGCGGGGGTGATTGATCCGGCGGCCGGCCCCGAGCTTGGAAATATGCACCAAGCCGTCGATTCCCGGGGCCAGGGTCACGAAGGCGCCGAAGTCCATCAACCGGGCCACCCGGCCCAGGTGGCGTGAACCTTCGGGGAACTGGAGCCCGACCTGGTCCCAGGGATCGGGCAGGGTATCCTTGAGGCTCAGGGAATAACGGTCCCGCTCCCAGTCCAGGCTCTTGACCACCACCTCCACCCGGCGCCCCGGCTCGAGATGGCTGTGGATGTCTTCCACCTGGCCCCAACTGATTTCTCCCATCGGGATCAGGCCCTCGATCCCGCCGATATCAACAAAGGCGCCGAATTTCTGCAGCGAGGTCACGGTGCCGCTGACCCGGTCGCCCACCTTAAGGGTCCGGCGCAGTTCTTCCTTGCGGGCCGCCCGTTCCTCTTCAAGCAACTGGCGCCGGGAAAGGATGATATTGCGGCCCCCTTCCCGGAATTCGATGATTTTGAAGGTCATGCTCTGGCCCAGGTATTCCTCGCTGTTTTCCACCCGGCGCAGGCCCATCTGGGAAAAGGGGCAAAAGGCCCGGACGCTGCCGCCGATCCGGACCACAAAACCGCCCTTGCCTTCCGACTCCACCGCCCCCTCCACCGGGATCCCGCTGTGAAAGGCCTCTTCCAGGTGGGCCTGGGCCGCGGACCCGCCAACCTTGGTGGTGAAAAGTTTTTCCTGTTTCTTTTCGGCCAGGAAGTAAACCTTGACCACATCCCCCACCGCCACGGTGCAATTGCCTTCGGCGTCGAGGAATTCGGACTTGGCCACCGCCCCTTCACTCTTGCCTCCCAGGTCGATAAAGACCCACTCTCGGGCGATGCTGACCACCGGAGCACTGATCTGCTGGCCGGGCTGGAGCTTCTCTCCGGCCGCTTCATTTTCGGCAAAAAGTTCGGCAAAACCACTCATTACGATAAACTCCTGAAAATTAATCTCATGGGGCGAAGTGCCCCGCCGGGCCAGGGACCCGGGATCGGCCCTGACTGCTTACTGTATGTACCGCCGGAGCCCCCGCGGGTCAACCGCGTTGTTGGGGAGCCGGGCGGCCCTTTTTTATTCACGGCCCCTTTTCCCCGCCGGGCCCGGCGGCGGCGAGCAACCCGTCCAGGGCTTCGATCCGGGCCCGCGGCGGCCGCTCGAAATAAACCCCGGCGGCCGGGCCCAGTTCCGGGTTAAGCCCCCGCAGGAAAAGATAGAGGGCCCCGCCGCAATGGCTCTCGTAATCGTAATCCGGCAACCGGGCGGCCAGGTGGCGATGCAGGGCCACCAGGTAGATATGGTACTGGAGCACGTAATGGTGGCTGCTCATCACCGGAGCCAAATGGCGGGGCTGATAGGCCCCGAAGGTCGGCCCCAGCAGGTTGCTCTTGTAATCGATGACATACCATTTGCCGCGCCAGAGGCAGATCAGGTCGACAAAACCTTTCAGGTAGCCTTGCAAGGCGGGAAAGCGCAGGGCTTTGACCTGCTCGTCGTAAGCGGCGGGCAAGCCCTCGGGAAAGCGGGCAAAGAACGCCGCCAGCCGGGAGGCTTCCAATGGGGTTTGTTGCTGGCGGACCGGAAAGGTGAAAGCCATTTCGTTGAGCCGGTGCCGGTCGTCGATATCGGCCAGGCAAAAGGATTCCCCGGTGGCCTGAGGGGAAGTCAGGGGGGTGGTCAGCACCGCCGCCAGGGCCTGCTGCAGGAGGGGTTGCCATTCCGGCCGGTTGAAGCCGAAGATCCGGGTCTGCTCGGCGATGATCTCGGGGTGGCGGGAGGCATCGGTGAAGGAAGCAGTTTCCAGAATCCGGTGGAAGAGGTTGCCCGCCCCCGCCCCGGCGGGAAAAGCGGCCAGGGGAATCCGGTCCTCCATGAGAGGAGGGAGGGTGGCGGCGGTCGCCGAATCACCGGCCGCCGGGCCGGCGTTTGCCTCCCGCCATTTCATTCAT
>NZ_JBIPKI010000085.1:0-3118 GCF_044068515.1 Desulfurivibrio nitratireducens | reverse complement strand
TCACCCCTGAACCAGGCCGAGCTGGCCGCCCTGCTGCAAAGCGCCGCCGCCGAGGCAACCCGGCGCCAACCCCGGCCGGGACGAGATTCGACCCTGCCGCCCCATACCAGCCGCTTTCGCCTGGACAACGGCATCACCCTGCTGGTCCGGGAACAGCGCGACGTGCCCACCGTGGCGGTCCGGGCCGTTTTCCCCGGCGGCCTGCGCGGGGAAACCCCGGCGACCAACGGGGCCTTCGCCTTCATCTCGGAACTGCTGCCCCGGGGGACCGCCACCATGGACTCCCGCCAGATCGCCCGGGCGGTGGCCGACATGGCCGGGGAGATCGACGGTTTCAACGGCAAAAACACCTTCGGTCTCCAGGGCGACTTTCTCAGCCGCTTTTTCGACCAGGGCCTGATTCTGCTGCGGGATATTATCCGGGAGCCGGCCTTTGCCCCCGAGGAGGCGGAAAGGGTCCGGGTCGAACTGCTGGCCAATCTGCGCCGCCAGGAAGATTCCCTGCCCACCGTGGGTTTCCGCGAGTTCAACCGGCTGCTCTTCCGCGGCCATCCTTACGCCCTCAACACCGCGGGGGCCGCCGGGGCCATCCAGGGCCTGACCGTGGAGGGCCTGCGGGAAATCTACGAGCAATACGCCCGGCCCGACAAGTTGGTGCTGGCGGTGGTCGGCGACGTGGACGCCGAGGGGGTCAAGCTCCAGGTGGAAGAGCTTTTCGGCGACTGGCGCCTCGCCGCCCCCGCCGAGGCGGCGGTGGCGGAAAGCCTGCTGCCGCCTGAGCCCCCCAGCCGGCCGGAACTGGTCAATATCAGCCGTGACCGGGAGCAGGTGCATATCATCATCGGCTTTCTCGGCACCACCCTGAGCGACCCCGACCGTTACGCCCTCGAAATTCTCGACCAGGTACTCTCCGGCCAGAGCGGCCGGCTTTTTGCCGAACTGCGGGATCGCCGGAGCCTGGCCTACAGCCTCTCCTCCTTTTCCCTGCTGGGGCTGGACACCGGGGCCTTCGGCGTCTATATCGGCACCAGCCCCGACCGGCGGGAAGAGGCGGTCAAGGAACTCTGGAGCCAGATCTACCGGGTCCGCAGCGAACCGATCAGCCCGGCCGAACTGGAAAGGGCCCGCAACGTCCTGGTCAGCAATTATCGCCTGGGCCTGCAGAGCAACGGCGCCCGGGCCATGGAAATGGCCCTCAACGAAACCTACGGCCTGGGGCTCGATTTCGCCGACCGCTATCCGGCCCTGCTCGAGGCGACCTCCGCCGCCCTGGTCCAGAACGCGGCCCGCCGTTATCTCCAGCCGGAACGCTACGTAATGGTGACGGTGGGGAACTCGGAGGACCGGCGCCGGCCGGCCGCAGAGGAGGAGCCGGCGGGCAACCCGGGCCCCGAGGCGGATCAGACGGCCGTGAAGGCCGACAGCCAGGAGTGAAAACCATGCCGGTTAATGACCTCGATATGCAACGGGTGCTGATCGCCCCTTCGATTCTTTCCGCCGACTTCGCCAACCTGGGCGCCGAGGTGGCGGCGGTGGCGGCGGCGGGAGCCGATATCATTCATGTCGACGTGATGGACGGTCATTTCGTCCCCAACATTACCATCGGTCCCCTGGTGGTCGAGGCGGTGCGCAAGATCACCGACCTGCCCCTGGACGTCCACCTGATGGTGGAAAACCCCGAACGCTACGTGGCGGACTTCGCCCGGGCCGGGGCCGACTGGATCACCGTCCATGTCGAAACCGGTTACCACCTGCACCGGACCGTCCACCAGATCAAGGACCTGGGCAAGAAGGCCGGCCTGGTCCTCAACCCGGCCACGCCCCTGAGCAGCCTCGATTACCTGCTGGCGGAAGTGGACCTGGTAATGCTGATGAGCGTCAATCCCGGTTTCGGCGGCCAGAGCTTCATCCCCTCGGCCCTGGACAAGATCCGGGCCCTCAAGGCGCTGATCGACGACCGGGGCTTGGCCACCGGCATCGAGGTGGACGGCGGGGTCAGTCCCAAGACCATCGCCGCCATCCGCCAGGCGGGCGCCAACATCTTCGTCGCCGGCTCAGCCATCTTCGGCCGGGGTGACTACGCCCGGGTAATCGCCGAGCTGAAGGCGGCCAGCGCCTGAGCGGCCGCCGCTGCCTGTTTTTCCCTTTTTTCTCGCCAAAACCCCAGGGCCGGGCCGATACCCCGCAGAGCCGGGCCCCGGATCAGGGCCGGCTGCCGACCGTCCGGAACAGCCGCCGGGCTTCTTGCAAGCGGGCCATCTCCAGCGGTACGCTCCGGCTCGCTTCCTCCAGGCCGGCTTCGGCCAGAACCTCCCCATCGGGGGCGATGATCGCCGAAGAGCCGGCAAAGTCGGTGTCGCCGATCCGGCCGCAGGTATTGGCGGCCACCACGAAGACCTGGTTTTCAATGGCCCGGGCCCGCAGCAGCACCCGCCAATGCTCCCGCCGCGCCAGGGGCCACTGGGCCGCCACCAGCAGCAGGTCCGCCCCGGCGGCGGCCTGGGCGGCGGCCAGAGCAGGAAAGCGGAGATCAAAGCAGACCAGGCTCCCCACCGGGCCCCAGGGAGCTCTGAGGGGTTTGGGGTCGGCCCCGGAACGAAAATGTTCGGTTTCGCCCATGGGGGCGAAAAGCTGCTGCTTGTGATACTTGCCCAGCACTCCCGCCGGTCCGACCAGGTACATGGTGTTGTAAAAGCCGGGGCCGCCGCCATCAGCGACGGCCGCCTCGGGCAGGCTGCCGGCCATGTAGATCCCGTAACGCCGGGCCTCTTCCGTCAGGGCCGCCAGCAGCCGCGGGGTCTCTTCGGCCTGCCGGGCCATGGTCTGGTAGGCAAAACCGCCGCCCCACAATTCCGGCAGCACCAGCACCGCCGAACCGGCCAGCTCCAATCCGGCCAGCCGCTCCCGCACCAGAGCCAGGTTGGCGGCCGGAGCGCCGGGCTGGACCCGGAACTGGATAAATCCCGCCCGGGCCGGCCAGGGCGCCGGGGGATGGGGGGAATCGTCAGCGGTTGAAGCCATTATTTCTGAAGTCGCCATCGGTGCTCCTCTCCCTTTTTCGGGTTTTATATTAATGAATTAGTCCTTCGGCAAGAATGGAGCAAGTGTTTTCGGCCGG
>NZ_JBIPKI010000084.1:0-3682 GCF_044068515.1 Desulfurivibrio nitratireducens | reverse complement strand
TAACGGCTTTTTTGGTTGCTCGGCGCCGATTAAGGTAAATGGGGGCCTGCCAGGGAGGTAATCCTCGGGCAGGCAGCCCAAGACACTTTGCTAGTCGCTAGTCGTCGAAGTCGCCGGCCGGGCCCTTGTCGCTGTCCAGGCTGGCGGCGCGGGCGGCGATTTTATCCCCGGTCCAGTCGGCCGGATCTTCCAGCCGTTCGCTTTTAGGCCCTAGATCGTAGCCGCCCTGCTGAATAATGGCCGCCACTGCCAGCTCGGCGGTGTCTTCGGCGTTGAATACTTCGCTCAACAGCTTGTAAACGAAATCCTCCACCCGCTTGCACATCCGCTGACGGATGGCCAGGGGCTGGCCCAGCAGGCGGTTTTCAAAGGGTAAGTTCAAGTTCTTGTAATTGCCACCCTTCCAGCCCTGGGCATCGGCGTAGGCCACCATTTCCGCCCACATGGCCTCGGTGACCCCCTCGTTTTTCACCTTGATAAAGCGGCCGTCGCCATCGAGTTGGGCGTTGCCGTAGTCGTTGACTTCCACCCCCCAGGAAACCATCTGCAGAGCGGTGGCAACGTTGGCCTTGGTGGTCCGGGTCAGCTCGGCGATGGCCCGCAGCCGCTCCGAGGAGTTGCCGGAGGTGCCGTGCTGGGCCCCGGAAACCTTGTAGGGGGCCAGCTGGTCGTGAATGGTGCGGGTCAGTTCCACGTCGATGCCGGCGTCACTGGCTTCGATTCCGTGGGTGGTGCCGTTGTTGAGGGCGATCCAGTCCGGAAAAACCCCGTGGGCGTTGAGGCCCTGGATCAGGAAGAGGGCCTCGTCGGGGGTGGAAAGCCCGCTGGTGCCTTTGATTTCCCCCACTTCGGTCTCGTAACCGGCCCAGGCGGGCACCAGCTGACTCAAGGAAAGGCTGGTCAGCAGGTTCTTGTCGTCGGGCATGTGGGAGGCGTCGATGGCAATCGAAGTGATCCCGGCCTCGAACAGTGTGGGGATTTCCACCTTGGCGAAATTAATGTCGCTTTCCTTCTTGATCCCGTAATGGTCGGCGTGGATGGCCACCGGCACGGTAATCCCCAACTCGTTCATGGCCGCGTCCACCATGGTGGCCATGTTCCAATAATTGATCGGGCAATAGGCCTTGGCGCCCCCTTCGGAGCGGGCGATTTCAATGATGATGGCCGCATTGGCCCGCTGGGCGGCGGCCAGGGCCCCGCGGATGATGAAACTGTTGCGGGCGTTGGCGGCGATGGTCATGCAGCGGCCCTTGGTCAGCAGGGCCCGGTCGATCACCTTGCCGCTGACGATCAGGGCCCGGGAGTTGGGAAAAAGCCGGGCAATGTTGGGGGGGCGCCCCACCGCCAGCGCCCGGTCAAAATCGGCCTTAACCACGCTCATGGTAAACCTCCTGCAATAAGTCAATTAACAGTAAACGGAAGCAGCAAGCAGTATCATCAAGAGCATAGCCAAGCAGGGCGGGCTGCGCAACAACTGAATAGCGGCTTTCACCGCGACCAGCTCTTTGTTTGGGCGGCGGCAGGGCAAAAAAAAGCCCCGCACTCGAAAGTGCGGGGCTTTGGCTGACTCAATTCAGGATAAAAATTTTAGAGCTGACGGACGTTGCTGGCCGCCGGTCCCTTGGGACCGTCGACAATTTCGAACTCGACCCGGGCTCCTTCCTGCAGGGACTTGAAGCCCTGCCCCATAATTGCGGAATGATGCACGAAAACATCACTGCCGCCGTCCTGAGCGATAAAGCCGAACCCCTTTGCGTCATTGAACCACTTTACAGTGCCTTCTGCCATGATCTACTACTCCTCTGCTGGACGCGGTCCTGCGGACCACTTGATAAGTTCGCCGAGCCTCCAGGCTGATCAACCATGGAAATAAACTCGGCTTGCCGTCGGACCGCCCATACTAAAAAACCGCACGGACAAAAGAGCCTGTGCGGTTTGCTTCTTCGTAATTTTGCAATCACAAATGGTGCTGCGCAGCGACGGCGTCTATAAAAACACACCATCTCTTTACCACGGACCGAAAGTCCAGGCAAGGGGAAAAATCAAGCAAAACCAAATAAGGCAAAAAATAAGCACAGTTGCTTAGTTGAAATAATCCTTGGGGCCGCTCCGGGCATCAGGGCCACTCTCTTCGCCATGTGGTAGTTTGGCGGTGTCTCCCCAGGTTGCGCGAATACATGGCCGTAGCCTGGCCAAGAGGAACGTTAAATCGGTATCATAATCCTGGCCGGAGCAGAGTCTGTCAATGGGGGAAAGCCAAACCCTTGGCAGGCCCCTCGATCTTTTGCCATTTTCTCCCGGGTGCGGCTATCTTTATCCTTGACGAGAAAAGCTAATCCCACTATCTTTCCTTTATTTTCAGTGGCTGGCCCAAAAGGCTCAAGCCCTGTCGTCAATGCGGATTGTAGTGACGACGACCCCTTGGTCGTCCGGCTCCAAAAGGCCTAAGGCCCGTTGGCCGGTAATGACAAAACCCAAAGCTCGCAGCCTGTCTTGGCCCCGTTGCTTTACCGGCGATGGCCACCATTTTGCAGGCTTGCCCAGGGCATTCAACAGGCTTGGCTAAGGCCGGAGGAAAACAACCGGCAGCCAGGCTTTGCCAGTCGGCGCTGCCGACATTTTCGTTGTTTGGTCGTGGTCTTTAGCCACACATCCCACCGCAAGTCAATTATGCAAGGAGGAAACCGTATGTCCGTCTATGTTGTAGGTCATTCAAGCCCCGATACCGATTCCGTCGCCGGCGCCATCGCCTTCGCCCATTACCTGAAGGCCACCGGCACCGACGCCATCCCCGTCGTACAGGGTACCGAACTCAACCCCGAGAGCAAACTGGTGCTGGACAAATTCGGCTTGCCCCAGCCGGAATCTTTCACCGATGCCGCCGGCAAGGACGTGGCTCTGGTGGATTTCAGCGACATCGCCCAGGCTCCGGCCAACATCAAGGACGCCAACGTGGTGGCTGTTGTCGATCACCACAAAATCGGTGATATCACCACTGGCAGCCCGATCTTCTTTTACGCCAAGCCGGTGGGTTGCACCTGCACCGTGCTCAATGAAATGTTCAAGAACAACAACGTAGAGCTGCCCAAGAACATCGCCGGCGCCATGCTCTGCGCCATCCTCAGCGATACCGTCAACTTCAAGTCCCCGACCTGCACCGACGAAGACAAGGCCGCGGTCAAGGATCTGGTCGCTGTTGCCGGCGTCAGCGACACCGACGGGCTCTTCATGGAGATGCTCAAAGCCAAGTCCGCCGTTGACGGAGTACCGATCAAAGACCTGATCTTCCGCGACTACAAGGATTTCGACATGGGCGGCAAGAAGGTCGGCATCTGCCAGCTGGAACTGGCCACCCTGGATCAGGTCGCCCCGATGCGGGCCGATCTGGTCAAGGGCCTGGAAGCAGTCAAGGCCGAAGGCCGGCATTCCGTCATCATGATGCTGACCGACGTGGTCAAGGAAGGCTCGGAACTGCTGGTCCTCTCCGACGATCCGGCCATCATCGAAAAGGCCTTCAACGGCAAGCTCGCCAACAACACCATGTGGATTGACGGCATGATGAGCCGCAAGAAGCAGACCGTACCGCCCCTGCAGGCGGCCTTCGGCGCCTAAGTTAAAGCGCCCGGCTCTTAAGCCGAACCGGAAAACCGTAAAGCCCCCGTCGACTCAAGTCGGCGGGGGC
>NZ_JBIPKI010000083.1:0-3711 GCF_044068515.1 Desulfurivibrio nitratireducens | reverse complement strand
CGGGTGGAAAACAGCGAGCCTCGCTCCCGCGGCGGCCGGCATCCGTCGAACCCCGGTTCAACTCCGCCGACCGTAAACCGCTTTGCCTTGCCGGACGCGCCCGCCCCGCCGGTTCTTTCCCCGGTCCTCCCGGTCCTCCCGGTTCCTCCCCCAACCGCCCCAACAGCTTGCGCGGCCGTCACTTTTTCCCCGCCTCAATCCCCATTGTTGCATTTTTATAGTAAATGATTACCATAAACAGTGACGGGATCAGCTCCGCCCCGAACCGGGGCCGCGCTCCCAACCGCTAAGCAGCCGTAATTTTTCAACAACCGGGGACCACCCCGATAGCAGCGAGAAGACGATGATGATCAACGATAAATTGGAAATGGCCCTGGTCCGGGCCATCCGCGAAGCCAAAGTCCGCAAGCACGAGCATGTCACCGTGGAGCATATTCTCTACGGCCTGCTCCACGATGATCTGGCCGCCGAAATTCTCACCGCCTGCGGCGGCGACATCAGCCTGATGAAGGAAAAGCTCGAGGAATTTTTCACCTCCAGCCTGCCCACCGTCCATGGCGGGATCGCCCACGACCCGGTCCAGACCATCGGTTTCAACCGGGTGCTGCAGCGGGCCATCGCCCACGTTCAGAGCTGCGGCAAGAAGGAAGTCGACGGCGGCGACGTCCTGGCCGCGATCTTTTCCGAGCCGGAATCCTTTGCCGTCTATTTTCTCAACCTGGAAGGGATCAAGAAGCTCGACGTGATGGACTACATCGCCCATGGTCAGCCGGAAAACGCCGCTCGGGAAGTCCCGGAAGGCACCCCGCCGACCGAGCGCACCGCCCCTCCCCGGGGGGCCCCGACCGATAAGAACGCCGAGGCGCTGACCAAGTTCACCGTCAATTTCAACCAGCGGGCGGCCAAAGGCGAAATCGATCCCCTTATCGGCCGCGAACCCGAGTTGAAACGAATGATGCAGACCCTCTGCCGCCGGCGCAAGAACAATCCCCTGCTGGTGGGCGAGCCCGGGGTGGGCAAGACCGCCCTGGTCGAGGGCCTGGCCCTGCGGATCCACGAAAGCCGGGTCGCCGCCGAACAGGGCAAGCCCCAGCCCGGGCTGGTGCCGGAAATGCTGCGCGAGGTCGAAATCAGGATGCTGGACATGGGCGGCCTGCTGGCCGGCACCAAGTACCGGGGTGATTTCGAACAGCGCCTCAAGGCGGTGATCAACGCGGTGGAAAGCAAGCCCAGAACCATTCTTTTCATCGATGAAATCCACACCATCGTCGGGGCCGGAGCCACCAGCGGCGGCAGCATGGACGCCTCCAACCTGCTCAAGCCGGCCCTCCAGTCGGGCAAGCTGCGCTGCATCGGCGCCACCACCTACGAGGAATACAAGAACCACCTGGAAAAGGACCGGGCCCTCTCCCGCCGCTTCCAGAAGATCGACGTGACCGAACCGTCGGTGGCCGACACCGTGGCCATCCTCAAGGGTCTGCAGCCCCACTATGAAAAACATCACCAGATCAAGTACTCGGCTCCCTCCCTGCGGGCCGCCGCCGAGTTGGCCGACCGCTATATCAACGAGCGCTTTCTGCCCGACAAGGCCATCGACGTGCTCGACGAGGTGGGCGCCGCCTTCCGGATGGATCCGGCCCGCCGCAAGCGCCGCAGCGTCACGGTCCGCGACGTGGAAGACGTGGTTTCCCGCCTGGCCCGGATCCCGGCCAAAAGCGTGACCGGGGCCGATATCGAGCGGTTGCGCCTGCTGCAGACCGTCCTCAAGAGCCAGATCTTCGGACAGGACCCGGCCATTAACGCCCTGGTAGGGGCGGTCAAGCGCTCCCGGGCCGGCATCAAGCGCCCCGAAGGGCCCACCGGCTCCTTCCTCTTCGCCGGGCCCACCGGGGTCGGCAAGACCGAACTGGCCCGCCAGCTCGCCCTGGCCCTGGGGGTCCATTTCGAGCGCTTCGACATGAGCGAGTACATGGAAAAGCACGCGGTCTCCCGGCTGATCGGCTCTCCTCCCGGCTATGTCGGCTTCGACCAGGGCGGCCAGCTCACCGAGGCGATCCGCAAGCATCCGCACACGGTGCTGCTCTTTGACGAACTGGAAAAGGCCCATCCCGACCTGTTCAGCATTCTGCTCCAGGTCATGGATCACGGCACCCTGACCGACAACAGCGGCCGCAAAGCCGATTTCCGCAACGTCATCCTGATTATGACCACCAACGCCGGCGCCCGGGAACTGGCGGCCCGGCCCATCGGCTTCACCGGCGACGGCAAGGACAAGAGCAAGGGCAAGGACAGCAAGGCCCTGCAGAATCTTTTCGCCCCGGAATTCCGCAACCGGCTGGATGCCACCATTACTTTTTCCGCCTTGGACACCAGCCTGATGGAACTTATCGTCGACAAGATGGTCTTGGAACTGTCGGAGCAGTTGGCCGAGAAGAAGGTCACCGTCAGCCTGAGCAAGACGGCCCGGACCTGGCTGGCCGAGCGGGGCTACGACCCCAGCTACGGGGCCCGGCCGCTGCGCCGCCTGATCACCCGGGAAATCGGGGACGTGCTCACCGACGAGATCCTCTTCGGGGAGCTCAGCAAGGGCGGTGAAGCCAAAGTATCGATTAAAGGTAAAAAATTGACCTTCAGCTTCAGTCCAGGGGCCTGAACCCGGGACCTTGGCCATTGACAGCTCGGCCTTTTTGGGTAATGTTGCAAAATTAAGGTAAATCCGGCTCACTGATCCGGGATGTTCCCGGATCTTTTTTATTATCTAATTCCCAAGGAAAAGAACATGCACTCTCTTTCGCCGCGCAAGACCATGATCACCGCCGCTTTGATCCTGACTTTCTTTCTGGTTGGCTGCGACCGCCAGAAGCAAGCGGAAACCCCGCCGCCGGCCAGCGAAAGCCGCAGCTTCACCGCCGCCATGGAAGAAGCTCACCAGGGCGTGATGGGCGACGTTCCCATGGGCAGCGCCAAGGCGGTGGTTCCCTTTGCCGAACTGGAAGTTGAGAAAGCCGCAGGCGAGAACAGCTTCACCGTGGGCGAACTCTACGCCCAGGGCGAGGCCCTGGAAGGCCAGACCGTCCGGGTTCGCGGCCAGGTGGTCAAGTTCTCTCCCGCCATCATGAACCGCAACTTCATTCACCTCCAGGACGGCAGCGGCGCTGAAGGCGACCGCACCCACAACCTGGTGGTTACCTCGCAGACCGCCGTCGAAACCGGCGCCATCGTAACCGTCGAAGGCACCCTGGCCGCCAACAAGGACTTCGGCGCCGGCTACACCTACGCGGTCATTGTCGAAGACGCCGAAATCACCGAGTAAGGTGGATATCGTCATTGTCGGGCCGGGCGCCCTGGGCTGCCTGCTGGCGGCCCGCCTGCACCAGGCGGGCCGCTGCCCGATCCGCCTGCTCGACCATGACCCGGACCGAGCCGCCTTGCTCAACCGCCAGGGCATTATCCTGGCCGACGGCGACTCAGCCTCCCCGCCCCTGATGATTCCGACCACCCCGGAACCGGCCACCGTGGCCGGGGCCGGGGTGGTTCTGCTTTGCGTCAAAGCCTTCGCCCTGCCGGCGGCGCTGGCCGCGATCACCCCATATCTTACCCCCGCCACCCTGCTCATCGCCCTGCAAAACGGGATCAGCCACCTGGAAACCCTGCGCGCCCTGGCCGGCCGCTGTCTGCCGGCCCTGGGAGTCAGTACCGAAGGGGCCACCC
>NZ_JBIPKI010000082.1:0-3755 GCF_044068515.1 Desulfurivibrio nitratireducens | reverse complement strand
CCGACGCCGCCCCTACCGCGCCGGCTCCTTCTGAAACCAAGGCCAAAAGCCGCCAACCGCCGGGAAGCTGAGCATGGACCTGCATCGCCTGGAAGTATTCTGCAAGGTTATCGACCTGAAGAGTTTCACCAAGGCGGCGGACGCGGCCCTGCTCTCTCAGCCGACGGTGAGCGAGCATATCCGCAGCCTGGAGGAAACCCTCGACGTCCGCCTGATCGACCGCCTGGGCCGGGAGGTACTGCCCACCCAGGCCGGCAAGATTCTCTACGACTACGCCCGCAAGATCCTGCGCCTGCGCCGGGAAGCCACCGAGGCCATCGCCAGCCACAGCGGCCGCCTGGTCGGCCACCTCTGGGCCGGGGCCAGCACCATCCCCGGCACCTACCTGCTGCCGGAGCTGCTGGGGCTCTTCAAGCAGCGCTGCCCCGAGGTCCTGGTCACGGTCAACATCGCCGGTTCCCGCCAGGTGGCGGACAAGGTCATCCAGGGCGACTGCGAGTTCGGAATCACCGGGGCCAAGTGGAACGAAACTTCCCTGCAGTGGGAACCGCTCTGCAGCGATGAACTGGTGCTGACGGTAGGCCGGGATCATCCCTGGGCCCGGCGGGACCAGATCGAACTGGCGGAGTTGACCACCCTGCCCTTCATCGACCGGGAACGGGAATCCGGCACCCGCAAGGCGATGAATGAAATTCTCGCCGCCGCCGGCATGGACCCGGCCCGGTTGCAGATCATCGCCGAGATGGGCAGCACCGAGGCGGTGCGCCAGGGGGTCAAGGCCGGCATCGGGGTGGCGATCATTTCCCGCCGGGCGGTGCGGGAGGATTTCGATTGCGGCCTGCTCACCGAGGTGGCCATCCGCGACGTCCGCTTCACCCGGCCCTTTTACCTGGTCCAGCGCAAAAACCGCAGCCTTTCGCCTATCGCCGCCCTTTTCCTCGATTTTCTGCGCCAAAACGTCTGACAAAAGAGCGGGCCGAAGCGGCGGAAACCGGCCGGGAGCAAGTTTTCTCCTTGCCCCCAGGGACCAAATAAGTTATAAGCCTTTTTTCACCAAAGCACCCGTAGCTCAGCTGGATAGAGTGCCGGACTACGAATCCGTAGGTCGCAGGTTCGAATCCTGCCGGGTGCACCAGGTAAAACAAGGACTTAGCGGCTTCGGCTTCTAAGTCCTTTTTTCGTTTCCCACCATATTTCCCACCCAGGAGGCAATTTTTACTCAAAGATCAGGTGGCCACTCCTGCCCGCTTAGGTAGGCCCAGGGCGTCGGTTACCACCAGCGGCGGTTACCAATCTCGGTTACCACGCTTTTACACGATCAGATCCGCCAGCAAAGATGACCCAGGGCGCAGGTATCCAGCACGGTATCCAAACAATCACGTCCGCGAAAAGAGACAGACCGCTCACCGCTGCTTGTCGTGATTACCCCCGCGTAGGGGTGTTGCGTTGCGTGTTGCCTCGGGACCTGTTGCCCTTCTTCTCGCCCGCGCGCGATGACACGGGAAACCTCGTCATCTGCTGCCATCCAATCACGCACAGAAGAGCGGAGAGCGCCCCTTGTGGCCACCGGAAACTGTCACCTTTACATGGGCGCTTTTTGTGTCCCTGGCTGCAACTTCACAACCCTTTCTGCAACCGCGCACGTTACCCCTGTTGGTGTCAGTGTCAGCGCCGTCCTCTGTTCGCGTTATGATATGCGCTAAATCGGGGGCAGCTTCCAGGAACGCCCCGAGCGTATGATGTCCTATAAATCGGGCCGACACATTACCGCGCTCTATCTGTGACTGACCGTTCCGCGTGCGCGTATGACTCCAGATAAATCGGGCTAGACCTGGAGGCAATTGCCGGTAAACCCTTGTGTGGCAGGCAAAAGAAGAGAATAACCACACCCTGACAAATGTTGTCCGTGTAACAGCCCTTTTGCTACCTGCTGAAACCGGAAAGGGGTTTGAAAAACAATGACACATTGCCAGGGCCGACAACAGGGGTTGCACGCCGGTCAACACATGGGCTTCCAGTTACACCCATCGGCGGCGCCGGATCTTCTATCTCGCGCGCGGGCGCACCTGGTTGCGAATACCCGCTTACCCCTGCGTACCCCTGCGTACCGGTGGCCGCCAGGCTCCGCCGGATTGTGCTGTTTCCGGTGAAGGGTTCAATGAAGGTTACACCGAGGGTTACACCCTGCAGGTATGCAACGAACCATTACCCCGCGGTCGCTCTCGCAAGGCCTGGAAAAAGAAAGGCCGGTCAACCATGACGGTGAGCCGGCCCTGCTTGAGATGATTGGTGGAAAGCGTGTTGCAGAAGGCTAAGGCTTCGCGAAGCGAATATCGGGGTACTTCTCCCGCGTACTCTGGTAGGCCGATTTTGCGGCTTGCTTCAGTTAATCGATCTCGGAAGGAGCTAAGCATCTGAATCGGCCGACTGCTTCGTATTCGGCTTGAGATTCCGGGACACGCGGGGGCGCTGCTTCTTCTCCACGGCGTCCAGCGTCTTCGTCAACAGGTCGGCGACGGCCGGGATCCTTGTCACCTGGTCGATCTTTTCCAGGCCCTGGTAAACTCGCTTACTCATCTGGTCCTCCCATTTTCACGCTGCATTCCAGTAGGTGATCGCTGAATTATCTGCAAGCATTTCCCTGCAAAGGAATTTTCCCTTTACACTCCGGGGAGGCCCACCGGCCCAAGCCATGGAAGCCGCCCCGGAGTGGCTTTCCCGGCCAGGCTAAAGCAACTGCCTTCTTCCCAAATCCTGCCTGTGTAGGCTGATTAATCCTGTAATCTACGCCACAAGGCTTCGATAATAACGTTGGCAGCATCATCGGGATGGAAACGGCCGGTACTTTCCAGCAGGGCTGTATTTTCTGACCAGAGGCCAAATTCATTACGTATCCACTGCCCAAGGCCAAAATGTAGTAGAAAAAGCTCAGCCATTGGCATAGCGGCAATTTTGTCAGTCTCGTCTTTGTGCAAGAGATCAAGAAGTTTGTTGACTGCTTGCTCAACCGTTTCCGGCCATTCGCTCGGTTGTTTCATCCGACTTTCACCTTGATGATCATATCCTTGCCCACCGAGTATTCTTATTTTTTTTTAGACTATCGAATCATCCGTCACAGGGCAACACGAAATGCGGGACGGTAAGAAAGTTGGTTCCACGGTCTTAATCCTGGAATTGGCTTTTTACGGTTGTTATTGCGATAGGCATAGAATAGACTCCGCTGGTTATCAGACGACTTGCTGACCAAGTTGCCAGCTGCCGGAGGGAGCCTTGAAAATGTATGGTGGTCAAAGAAGCTACCCATTATTTTTCACCCCTTGCCCGCGATTTCCATTCTCTTGCCTCTCCTTTTCGATTCCACCTTGGCTGATCTCTTCGTTCTTACCCCGACTCCCAGAATAACGCGGTTAATCGCTTATGAAGAAAGATCGCCATATCATCACCCGCTTCCCTTTTTACACAGTCTTTGCCTTCCTGCTCCAGGTTGTCCTGGTTTTGGCCGTCCAGGCGGCCCCGGCCACCTTCGAGCAAGCCAAGGTCGAAGCCCGGCACTACGTCTATCTCGACCGCAATACGGTCGGAACTTTTTACTGCGGATGTGAATGGGAATGGACTGGCCGTTCCGGGGGCAGGATTGACTTTGACTCCTGCGGCTACGAGATCCGGGCGCAGGAGAATCGGGCGGTGCGGATAGAGTGGGAACACATCGTGCCGGCCTCCAATTTCGGCCGGGCCAGGCAATGTTGGCAGGACGG
>NZ_JBIPKI010000081.1:0-4020 GCF_044068515.1 Desulfurivibrio nitratireducens | reverse complement strand
AAGCGTGGCCATAGACGAAGCCGGGCTCGAAGCCGTGGACCCGGCCCAGCATGGCCGCCGCCGCGGCCGGTTCGCCCGCTTCGGTCTTGAGCACCACGATATAGTGGCCCTCGATGATGCCGCGGGGGTGCAGGATGGTCGGGCCGGCGGCCAGGGCCGTGGCCGCCCAGCCGGCCAGGATCAGGATGATGAGGAGCAGTCTAACCGGGAGTTGGGTGCGGGGCCGCCGAGTCATAATGATACCTCCACCAATTGCTTGGGGTTGTGGGGTAAAAAACGCCATTGCGCCATCCCGGCCGGGGCCGCCGGGGAGGCAGGCCTCCCGGCTATCGACTTTTTAGATCCTGGCTGGATAATCAATTATCCTGTTTGGTTTCGGGACTTGTCAAGGTAAAGTTAGGCGGCAAGAAAAACCTTTTTTCAGGGTCTTGGCGCAAATGCGAACAGGTTGTGACGTGCGGATTAAGTTAAGCGGCCGGCCCGGTCCCGCTCCAACCTGATATGCCGGCCGGCTTTCTTTTTCAGGCCGTCCCCTAAAGCGGTTGACGGTCCAGCCATTAATTTATATAAAGCTAAGAACGAAAATCTATATCGTTACGGATCATTGACGCCCAAAATTGGGCATAATCAGGGGTGATACGGCGGGGTATGGTGCCGGTTTCCCCTGCGCCCGAGGGGCCCGGAGGCTTCGAACCCTGGAGTCCGGGACCCGTGATGGACCGCCGGGGCCGGCCGACCCCGGCCTCTCGCCCCGGCCGGAGCGTGTTGATGGATAAGCTGCTGGAAATCATCCGGAGTCGTCAGGCTCCCGGCATCATGGTCTTTGACCAGAGCCACCGGCTGCTCTATTCGAACCGGGAAATTCTCGGCCTGATCCCCGAGATCCTGACCGACGAGCCCAACGGCGAGCGCCGCATCTCCGTCCCCGCCGAAGTTGTCGCCCTTTGTGAGCAGTTGCGCCGGGCCCCGGCGGCCGCCGTCGGCCAGGACTATAAACTGGAAACCACCTGCGCCCTCAAGGTGGACGGCCGCCAGCAGGTGGTTTCGCTGCGGGCCTTCTTGATCAACGGCCATGGCGGCGGCCATACCCCGGATTACGTCATGGTTCTGGTGGAAAAAGTGGTGGCCAATCATGAGCCCGATTTCGCCAGGGTCCAGCAGGACTTCAACCTGTCCCGGCGGGAACTTGAGGTGCTGCGTAAAATCTGCGCCGGATCGGGCAACCGGGCCATTGCCGATGAGCTCTTTATTTCCGAGCATACGGTCAAGGACCACATCAAAAACATCATGCGAAAAATGCAGGTCTCTTCCCGCAACGGGATTATCGCCGCCCTGCAGAATTGAGGCGGCAGCACCGGTTTTGCCCCCGCTTGTTACCCGGCCCGGACCATTCCTTGACCATCTCCGCAAAGCCCTTTATGCTGAAGACAGGAAGTGCCGGCGGACCGGAGACATCCCCGGTCCCCGGCCGCTTTCCCATTTTCGGTTGCGCCCGGAGAACGGAGAAGGTATTTTGGCCGTTTTTCGCTAGACCAACCATTCTTTAATATATCAGCCCTGGAGGAAACGTATGGAACTACAGGTGGACGGCCGCAACTTGGATATCCGCAAGGCCTGGCAGGAAAAGATCGATACCGAAAAGGCCCGGCTGCTGCGCCATCATGCCGGCCTGGTGCATCACCTGCGGGTGAGCATCGAGGAGACCTCCAGCCACAAGAGCGGTGGCTATGAAGTGCGCCTGGTGGCCGGGGTGCCCAACGATACCGTGGTGGTATCCCGCAAGGGCGAGTCGGTGCGGACCATCCTGGGCGAGGCTTTCGATACCCTGGGCCTGCAGTTGAAGGAGCTGCAGCGCAAGCGGCGCCAGTCCCATGCCAAGGCCCCGACGGCCGAAGAAACCGATCTGGTCTGATCGCGCCGGTGATGGAACCTCTCGAGCAGGTCGATATCGGCCCCGAATATCTCGGCCAGGATCCGGAAATTCTGCACCGGCGCATCCTGGCCCGCAAAGCGGAACTGGCTGACCGCCTCCTGATCCTCTGCCACCACTACCAGCAGGAGGCGGTCTTCCGCCACGCCGACGCCAGCGGTGATTCCCTCAAGCTGGCCCGCATCGCCGCCGAAAGCCATGACGCCGAGTTCATCGTCTTCTGCGGCGTTCATTTCATGGCCGAATCGGCCGATATCCTGACCTCGGAGCGCCAGCAGGTACTGCTGCCCGATCTCCGGGCCGGCTGCACCATGGCCGACATGGTCACCCGGCCCCAGGTGGAATGGGCCTGGCAGGAGCTGGCCGGCCAGATCGACGCGGAACGGGTGGTGCCGGTGACCTACGTCAACTCCTCGGCCGCCATCAAGGCCCTGGTGGGGGAGAAGGGCGGCTCGGTCTGCACCTCCTCCAACGCCGAAAAGGTGCTCCAGTGGGCCCTGGCCCGGGGCGAACGAGCCTTTTTCTTCCCCGACGAACACCTGGGCCGCAACTCCGCCGCCGCCATCGGCCTCCCCGCCGACCAGGTCCTGGTCTGGCGCCGGGACCAGCCCCTGGGGGGCAACACCCCCGAGCAGATCCGCCGGGCCAAGGTGCTGCTCTGGGACGGCTATTGTTCGGTGCATATGATGTTCCAGGCCGAACACGTCGAGGCCTGGCGGCGCCGCGACCCCGCCGTGCGGATCATCGTCCACCCGGAATGCCGCTACGAGGTGGTGAGCCGGGCCGACCAGTACGGCTCCACCGAGGCGATCATCAAGGCGGTCAGCGAGTCGCCGCCGGGCTCCAAGTGGGCGGTGGGCACCGAAATCAACCTGGTGCGCCGCCTCCAGGACCGGCATCCCGACAAGGAAATCCATTCCCTTTCCCCCTTCCAGTGTCTCTGCGCGACCATGTATCGGATCAAGCCCGCCTATCTCCTCTGGGTGCTGGACAACCTGGCGGCCGGCCGGGTGGTCAACCGGATCACCGTGCCCGCCGACATCGCGGCGGCGGCCCGGCTGGCGCTGGATCGCATGCTCACCATCAAATGATTGCATGTTTGCCCCAAAACCGGATCTTGCGGCGATCAGGCCGGCTGGCGTACTGAAATACGCGGCGCCCGCCTGTTGGCCGCAACCCCCGGCACTGGAGCAAGTTTGCGGGCTTAGGCCCGGCTGATTGCTGATTTATTGAGCTTCGATCCGTTCAAACCTTGTACCTGATCGACCACGGCAAGTTTATGGCTTGGGTTTGGGCAGTTATAATGGCGGCCGAGCTGAAAGGAGGGGGGTCTTTGCTTGCCGGGGCGCCTGGTAAACCCGTAGGCCGTTTCCGCCTTGTTTTCCCTTTTGCAGGAGGGCCTTAGTCATGCAGCGCATTTATTTCGACAATAACGCCACCACTCCCCTCGATCCGGAAGTGGTCAAGGTAATGCGGCTTTGCCTGGAGGAGGACTTCGGCAACCCCTCCAGCGCCCATTACTTCGGCGAAAAGGCCCGCCGTCGGGTCGAAGCGGGCCGGCGCCAGGTGGCTGAGTTGCTCCACTGCGACCCGGACCGGGTGGTCTTCACCAGCGGCGGCAGCGAGGCCAACTGCCAGGCGATTCTCAGCGCGGTGCTGGCCCAACCCGACTGCCGCCATCTTATTTCCTCCCGGGTCGAACACCCCTCGGTCAGCCAACCGCTCGATTTTCTCCGCCAACGGGGTTACGAGGTGGAATTGCTGCCGGTGGACGGGGAGGGGCGGCTCGATGCCGCCGCCCTGGCCGCCGCCATCCGCCCCGATACCGCCCTGGTTTCGCTGTTGATCGCCAACAATGAAACCGGAGTACTCTGGGACGTGGCCGAGCTGGGGGCGATCTGCCGGGAGCGCGGCGTGCTTTTGCATGGCGATGCCGTCCAACTGGCGGGCAAGGAAGAGATCCGAGTCGAGGAATGGCCGGTGGATTATCTTTCCCTGGGGGCCCACAAACTGCACGGGCCCAAGGGCTGCGGGGCCCTTTACCTGCGGCGCCAGGCCCCGGTGACCCCCCTGGTGATGGGGGCCGGCCA
>NZ_JBIPKI010000080.1:0-4063 GCF_044068515.1 Desulfurivibrio nitratireducens | reverse complement strand
TTCTGCCACTCATCCCGGATGACAAAGGCCACCTCGGCCCGATTGCTTTTCTGCCGGACGCCGGCCGCGGGGGCGCTCGCGGACTTCAGCAACCTCCCGGCTCCCTTCGCGCAGCCCGAAAATCGAGCCTCCCGAGCCGGCGGCCTTGCGGCCCCGGCGCATGATTCTTTTTTTGGCACTGCCCGGAGCCGCTTTACCGCCCCGTTGTTTCGCTTTAATTCGGGTCAAGATCTAAAACCTCATCAATAAATTGCAGCTGCATTGGTCGGCAAAGGCAATACAACAAGTTAAAAGCACACCCGGTAGCAGTCATCGCAGACCGCGCCGCCGGCCTGAATTACTCCCGGCCTGGATTTGCCGGGGAGCCGCCCGGATCCTCCGGGCCAAAAAAATCTGCCAACTGTTCTAAAATCATTTATCATATAATGCTTACTATCATACTTTATTTCAGCGGATTTGCTAATGACAAAGGTTGCCCTGGACAAGACCGCCGCCCTCGCTTCATCCCCCCCCGGCCGGCTCAAAACCCAACCCGTCCCCCTGAAGAACGGCGCGGCTTTCGATATCGCCGCCTACTGCCGGCGGATGGAGCAGTACCTCGGCGACCAGGAGGGCCCGGCCCGGCTCTTCTGGCAGGCCCTCTCCTTTGCCGTGACCGCCCACCAGGACCAGCGCCGCAAATCAGGCGAGGTCTATATCAGCCACCCCCTCCAGGTGGCCCAGATCCTGGTGGAAGAACTGGATGTCCGCGACCCGGAAATTCTCGCCGCCGCCGTTTTGCACGACACCATCGAGGATGTGCCGGAAATCACCACCGCCACCATCGGCGAGCTTTTCGGGGCCGACGTCGAGGCCACGGTGGAAGCCTGCACCAAGATCGCCAGCTTTTCCGGGGACCGCCAGAATTTCTACAAGATGGTCCATCGCAAGCTCTTCTCCGGGGCCGCCGCCCGTCTCGAGGTGATGCTGATCAAAATCGCCGACCGCCTCCACAACCTCCGCACCCTGGAGTCGATGCCCAAACACAAGCGCCAGAAGATCGCCGAGGAAACTCTGGACATCTACGCCCCCCTGGCCAAGGTCATGGGGCTTTACGCCATCAAGCGGGAATTGTACAACCTGGCCCTGACCTACAAGTTTCCCCGCCAGAGCCAGAAGGTCAACGCCCATATCGCCAAGCTGGCCACCAGCGAGGTCATGCTCGAAGTCAAGAAGACTCTGGATGAACTCTGCCGCCAGGCCTGGGTCAGCGCCGATATCCGGATCCGCCCCAAGGGCCTCTGGGCCTACTTCGACCCGACCCACAAGATTCTCCACAAAAGCATCGTCCATCCCCTGGAATTTGAAATCACCACCGACAGCATTCAGAACTGCTACCGAACCCTGGGCCTGATCGACCAGCAGTACCCCCCCATTCCCCGCACCATCCGCGACTTCATCGCCAATCCTAAGTCCACCGGCTACCAAAGCCTCCATGTCCGCTGCAACATCAAGGGCCAGCATATCCTGTTCAAGATCCGCACCCCGGAGATGCAGAACTCCTCCCGGGCCGGGCTGCTGCGGGGCTGGACCAGCCGGGGCAAGGGCGATGCCGCCGTGCTGACCCGGGAAGTGCGGGAAATGTTCGACCTGATGGGCAGCGACGACAGCAGCTCCTACCGGGACATGATCGCGGTCAGCGGCACCAAGGAAATTTACACCTACACCCCCAAGGGCGCCCTGATCGTCCTGCCCAAGGGCAGCATCGTCCTCGATTTCGCCTTCAAGATCCACACCGACATCGGCAAGCGCTGCGTCAACGCCCTGATCGGCCAGCAGAAGGTGGGGCCGGAACACCTGCTGCGGGACGGCGACCAGGTCAGCATCATGACCCGCACTGAACCGGTCCGCTTCGAGCCCGGCATTCAGCAGCTCTGCCAGACCCCCAAGGCCCGGGCGGAGCTGGCTAAGCTCTTCCGGGACCGACGCCTGGCCCTGGCCCTGGAAGTGGGCCGCTCCATCATCCACCAGGAACTCAAGCGTTACGGGGTACCGCTGGAGATCCTCGACAGCGGCGGCATGCAGGACATTCTCACCTATTTCCAGGCCGACTCCCGGGAAGAGCTGTTCCAGGCCGTCGGCGAGGGTCGCCTGCGCCTGCGGGAACTGGTCTTTGAACTGATCCAAGGCCTATACGCCGACCGCCCGACCCTGCAGCCCCCCACCGGTTCCCTCAACCGCATTTTCCTGGCCACCCTGGACCCGGCCTCGATCAAGTTTTCCCGCTGCTGCAACCCGGTCCCCACCGAAAGAGGGATTTACGCCCTGCTCAGCGAACGGGGCCTTTCCATCCACCGCAAGGAATGCCAGACCATGGCCAACCTCAAAGTCCAGCGGGAGGACGTGGTGGACGTGCGCTGGAACCTCAAGGCCACCAGGCTCTTCAAGCCCCAGACCCTGTTGATCCTGGCCGCCCCCTCGCGCAACCGGGTGCTGATGATGCTCAGCGTGGCCCCGGAGGAAATGCAGATCACCGATATCGAGCTGCTCTCCCGCCAATCCACCGCCCGGACCTCGGCCTGGCAGGTCCATTTCACCATCGAGAACCTGCACGGCCTCAAGCACCTGCTCCAGCACCTGGCCAAGACCGGCCTGACCTACGAGTTCGTGCTCGAACATTAAACCGGTTCCAGCAGGCGCCGCCGCCGGCTTGACCCTTGCGCCCCGAGCCCGGAACCTGTTAATCTTCCTTTTCAACCCTGAAACCCACAGCCCCGGACCTGCAAGATGCCCCAAACCCTGGAAAACTGGTTGCGCGAACTGGGCCTGGCCGAAGCCCTGGTCGTGGCCACCTCCTATCTCTACGCCGGCCTCTTTTTTCTGGTGCTGGCCGGGGTTTCCATCTGGGTGGCCCGACGCTGGCTGGCCCCCCTGCTGGAGGCCCGGGCCGCCCGGACCTCGGCCACTTGGGACAATATCCTGGCCGAGAAAGGGTTTTTCAACCGGGTGGCCTACCTGTTGCCGGTGGCGGTGCTTTATTTCACCATCGACGTGCTGTTCCCCGACGCCGACACCCTGGGGGAAATCCTGCGCCGGCTGCTGCTGACCGCCTTCGTCCTGGTGGTCCTGCGCAGCCTGGACGCCCTGCTGGGCGCGGCCAATCTGATCCTGGCCTCCCGGCCGGGGGTCAAGGGCAAGCCCCTCAAGGGCTATACCCAGGCCCTGACCCTGCTGTCCTACATCCTGGCCGGGATCTTCATCGTCGCCATTCTCACCGACAAATCGCCCTGGGGCCTGCTGACCCTGATGGGCGGCCTGACCGCCGTACTGCTGCTGATCTTCAAGGACACCATCCTGGGCTTCATCGCCGGCATCCAGCTTTCGGCCCACGACATGGTCCGGGTCGGCGACTGGATCGAGATGCCCAAGTACAACGCCGACGGCGATGTCATCGACGTCACCATCCACACCGTCAAGGTCCAGAACTGGGACCGGACCATCGCCACCATCCCCACCTACGCCCTGGTCTCCGATGCCTTCAAGAACTGGCGGGGGATGAGCGAGTCGGGCGGTCGCCGGATCATGCGGGCGATCAACATCGACATGAACTCGATCCGCTTCTGCACCCCGGAAATGCTGGAGCGCTTCGGCCAGATCGAAATCCTGGGCGACTACCTGCGGGAAAAAGAAAGGGAGATCGAGGAATACAACGCCAGCCACTGCCAGAACCCGCAAAACTGGGTCAACGGCCGCCACCAGACCAATATCGGGGTCTTCCGGGCCTATGTGGTCAACTATCTCCGCCGCCATCCCAAGATCCACCAAGAGATGACCTTTCTGATCCGCCACCTCCAGCCCACCGCCGAGGGCCTGCCCCTGCAGATTTACGTCTTTAGCAACGACCAGGTCTGGGCCAACTACGAGGCGATCCAGGCCGATATTTTCGATCATCTGCTGGCCGCCCTGCCCCATTTCGACCTGCGGATTTACCAGTATCCCTCGGGTTTTGATCTCCGCAGCCTGCGGGGCGGCTTCCTGGCGGGCGAAACGGACGGCCCGGCCGACGGGCCTTTGCCGACGGCAT
>NZ_JBIPKI010000008.1:0-63618 GCF_044068515.1 Desulfurivibrio nitratireducens | reverse complement strand
GCCGCAGGTTGCGGCAAGCGGACCGGCGCCGCATAGTTTGCTATGCAAGCCGGGCCGATCGCCGCAAGATGCGGTGCTGCTGCAAGGTTGCCACCTAGATCATGCGGTCGCGACGCAGAGCCTGATACCAGGCCTGGACACTGCTGAACTGCTCTTCCTGCTCGGCCAGCCAGGCCAGCAACTGGTTGAAGCGCGCCCGCGCCGCCGGCCGGTGGGCCTCGTCCCAGGACAGATCCCGCAGGCCCTGCAGGGCACCGCTCAGGGTAGCCTGGCTTTGCAGGCGGCAAAGGCTGCCGGCATGCAATTGGCGCCGGGCGATTTCCCCCGGGCCGGCATAACCGAAGGTGTGATTCTGGGCCAGCTGCAGGGCAAAACCCCAATCCTCCCCCAGACCCTGGGCACTAAAACCGCCCACGCGCTCAAAGGCCTGGCGGCTGACCGCCAGGGCCGAAGGCACCAGAAAGCACCAACGCAGCAGAGCTGTGAAGCAGTCGCCTTCGCAAATCTGGTCCGGCTCGGGTATGAGAAATTCCCCGCCGTTCAACCGGTCGACGGTGCGGGTGGTGCCGTAAGCCACGGCATAACCCTGCCGCAACACCCGGCATAAGCGGCCGGCATGATCACTGGTCCAGAGATCATCGGAATCCAGGAACATGATGACATCGCCCTCCGCCGCGGCCACCCCGGCATTGCGGGCCGGTCCCGGGCCCAAGCCGGGCAACCTCAGCCGCCGGAGCTGAGGGAAACGACGGACCAATAATTCTTCGGTACCATCCACCGAGCCGTCATCCACCACCACCAGTTCAACACCGGCGACATCCTGGGCCAGGACGCTGGCAATGGCCGTTGCCAGCATGCCGGCCCGGTCACGGGTGGGAATTACACAACTGATCTTCATTCTTGCGCCTCGCCTTAATGGAATATATTTTCTTTCTGGCTGACAAAGTGGTACAAAATCAACAGTGGACAAGAGCCCTCGGAATCGGTCAATAATAAAGAAAAAAAGAGCGCTTGACCGACTGCCGAACTAGCTTTGCCCTTAATAATAGATTATATTCCCCTAATCGGCCGGATTACCGGCTTACCTCACAAACGCGAAGCGCAAGAGGTGACACATGGAGAGCGCCACTTTTTTCAAAGCCCGCAAAAAACTCAAAAAAACCCAGAAGGAAATCGCCGAACTGCTGGGGACCTCCATTAAGGCCATCCACAGTTACGAACAAGGTTGGCGGTCGATCCCGCCCCATGTGGAGCGCCAGATGTATTTCCTCCTTTCCCGTCAGCGCGAACTGCATGAAAAAGCGCCCCGGCCCTGCTGGATCGTTAAAAAATGCCCCCCCTCCCGGAAGAAAAAATGCCCGGCCTGGGAATTTCGCGCCGGCAAGATGTGCTGGTTTATCAACGGTACCATCTGCGAATGCCAGGCGCGCAAGAATTGGAAGGAAAAAATGGAAGTCTGCAAAAAATGCGAAGTAATGTCGGTATTGCTTTAGCAGGTGCCAAGCTCAGGAGGAAAGGTTCAAGGATGGGCTGCCTTAAGTGCGGCGCCCGGTTTTGCCGCCGGGAGCTTGCTCCTTTAATCATGAATCTTGAACCTGATCAAGAGCGACCATGAGTGAATATGCCGCCCGTGATAGCGATGGTGTCTCCGTCGGTATCGTGGAGAAAAAATTTTTTACTTTCGCCGCCCAGCCCGAGGATCTGCTGGTCCTGGAAAGCGGGGCCCGGCTCGGCCCGGTGACAGTGGCCTACGAAACCTACGGCGAGCTTGCCCCCGAGCGGGACAACGCGGTGCTGGTTCTCCATGCCCTTTCCGGCGACAGCCATGTCGCCGGCTATTACGGCAAAGGGGATACCAAGCCCGGCTGGTGGGAAAACATGGTGGGGCCGGGCAAGGGGCTCGACACCGACCGCTACTTTGTGATCTGCACCAGTATTCTCGGCAGTTGCGGCGGCACCACCGGGCCCTGTGCACCCAACCCGGCCACCGGCAAACCCTACGGCCTGGATTTTCCGGTGGTTACCGTCGGCGACATGGTGGCGGTCCAGCACCGGCTCCTGCAAAGCCTGGGCATTACCCGCTTGCTGGGCGTAATCGGCGGCTCGCTGGGCGGGATGCAGGCCCTGGAATGGAGCCTGCGCTATCCCGACCAGGTCGCGGGAGTTATCGCCCTGGCCACCACCATGCGCCATTCGGCCCTGGCCATCGCCTTCAACGAGATCGCCCGCCAGGCGATCATGGCCGATCCCAACTGGCGCCACGGCCACTATTACGACGGGCCCAAGCCGGATACCGGCCTGGCGGTGGCCCGGATGATCGGCCATGTCACCTATCTTTCCGACGAAGCCTTGCGGCGCAAATTCGGGCGCCGCCTCCAGGAAAAGAAGGATTTTTCCTTCCAGTTCGACATCGATTTCCAGGTGGAAAGCTACCTGCGCCATCAGGGCCACAAGTTCGTCGAGCGTTTCGACGCCAACTCCTTTCTTTACGTGACCAAGGCCGCCGATTACTTCGACTTGGAGCGGCGCGGCGGGGTCAGCTCGGCGGTGGAGGCCTTCGCCGCCGCCCAGGCCAGCTACCTGGTGGTTTCCTTCACCTCGGACTGGCTCTACCCCACGTACCAGTCCCGGGAACTGGTCCGGGCCCTGAAGAAAAACGGCCTGGATGTCAGTTTTTGCGAAATAAAGGCGGATTGCGGCCACGATGCCTTTTTGATCCCCAACCAGCGACTCAGCCGCTTGATCGCCAACTTCCTCGAGCGAGTGCAGCGTGAAAATAGACAACCCGGGCAAACCCCCTAGCCTTGGCGAGGATGCGGTGAAAGCGGCAACTTCGGCCTCACGACCCACAGCCGGCCCTCCAGCGAGCCGAGCCGGCCAACCGGGCACCCCAGCGCAGCCAATGCGTTTTGATCTGACGGTAATCGCCTCCTGGATCAAACCGGGCAGCAAGGTCTTGGATCTGGGCTGCGGCGAAGGCGATCTGCTTTACCACCTCAAGCAGAACAAGGGAGTGAACGGCACCGGAATCGAAATGGTGGAGGCCAAGGTCCTGCGCGGGATCGAAAAGGGCCTTACCGTCCTCCAGGGCAACATCACCGAAGAGGTTCAGGACTACGCCGACAACACCTTCGACTATGTCATCCTCAGTCAGACCCTGCAGCAGGTCTATGCTCCGGCCCAGTTGCTCAATACCCTGCTCCAGATCGGGCGCCAGGTGGTGGTGAGCTTCCCCAACTTCAGTCACTGGAAAAACCGCTGGCAGATTTGTGCCCAGGGCCGGGCCCCGGTCTCCAAGCAATTGCCCTTCGAATGGTACAACACCCCCAATATCAGGGTGATCAGCATTGCCGACTTCCAGCGTTTCATCAAGAAGATGGGCTGGCGCATCCGCCGGGAGACGGCGATCAACACCGACCATCACGATCAGCACGGCAACGTGGTCCGTTTGCTGCCCAACCTCAGGGCCACTTACGGCATTTTTCTGCTGGAAAAACGGTAAGGGCGGCCCCTGGCTCTGCAACATGCCGTTCTCCCTCGCTTATTCTTAATGGCCGGTTTATTGCCCGAATCGGTCACCATTGCAGTCTTTGTACCGGTCATCGATTGTTAGTAACCGACTTTCAGCCGGTTGCCGCCAACCATGCGGCACCGCTCATCCCGGCGTTTACCTTTCCGTCGATTTGGGTTATTTTCCCGCTACGGTGCGCGCCGGGCAACCCGGCCAGCGAGCCGCTGATCTGGGCCCCTCGACCGGCAGGATTTTCACCTCCTTATCACCTTAAAGCAAGGAATTAACCATGACCAACGACATCAAAGACTTCAGCGCCCTGGTGGGCGCCACTCCCCTGGTGCGCCTCCAGCGACTGGGTCGGGACAGCGGGGCGGAGATCCTGGTCAAGCTGGAATCGCGCAATCCGGCCTTCAGCGTCAAGGACCGAATCGGCAAGGCCATGCTGGAGGCGGCCGCCGCCGAGGGCAAGGTCGGTCCCCAGACGGTTATCATCGAGCCCACCAGCGGCAATACCGGCATTGCCCTGGCCTTCCTCTGCGCCGCCAAGGGGCTGCGCCTGATTCTGACCATGCCGGAAACCATGAGCCTGGAGCGGCGGGCCCTGCTCAAGCATTTCGGGGCCGAACTGGTGCTGACCCCCGGCGCCCAAGGAATGAAAGGGGCCATCGCCAAGGCCCGGGAACTCACCGCCGTCACCCCCGACAGCTTCATGCCCGACCAGTTCGGCAATCCCGCCAACCCGGAAATTCACCGCCGCACCACGGCCGAGGAAATCTGGCAGGCCACCGGGGGCGAAGTTGATATTTTTGTGGCCGGGGTGGGCACCGGCGGCACCATTACCGGGGTCGGTGAAGTCATCAAGGACCGGCGCCCTCAGTTTCAGGCCATCGCGGTGGAGCCGGCGGATTCTCCGGTGCTTTCCGGCGGCCAGCCCGGTCCCCACAAAATTCAGGGAATCGGGGCCGGCTTCGTCCCCGCGGTGCTCAATACCGCCATCATCGATGAAATCATCACCATTACCAATGACGAGGCCCTGGCCACCGCCCGCCAGATTGCGACCCGGGAAGGCATTCTCTGCGGTATTTCTTCCGGCGCCAATGTGCTGGCCGCCCTCCGGGTAGCCGCCCGCCCGGAAAACCGGGGCAAACGGATTGTCACCGTGATCTGCGACACCGGCGAGCGCTACCTCAGCACCGCCCTGTTCGAATAACCGGCTCTAGCGATACCAAGCCAGGCGCCAAGGGGGCCGAAGCAAATTTTTGCTGCCCCCCTTCACACGGGGGTGACCTGGACCCTGGAAAGCCGCCCCTTGCAGCTCTATTAAGGAGAACCGCATATGCTCAACGAAGAACTGCTGGCCATTCTGGCCTGTCCCCAGTGCAAGGGCCCGGTGCGGCTCACCGCCCAGCAAGACGGCCTGATCTGCGACCAGTGCCGGCTGCTTTATGAAATTCGCGATGAAATTCCGATCATGCTCATCGACGAGGCCAAGCCCCTGGACAACGAGGATTAAGCCGGCCCGCCGTCTGTCGCCAGGCCTCCCGCAATCAACCCACCACCTATCAGTGCACGGAGTACCGTAATGCCGGAAGCAGTGGAAACCAGCCTCGCCCCGGAAGAGTCCGCCGGGTTTGTCCATCTCCACGTCCATACCCAGTACAGTCTCCTGGATGGCGCCATCCGGTTGGATCGGCTGCTGGACAAGTGCCGGGAATACGGCATGAAGGCCGTGGCGATCACCGACCACGGGGCGATGTTCGGGGCCCTGGAGTTCTACGTCAAGGCCCGCAAGGCCGGGATCAAGCCGATCATCGGCTGCGAATTCTACATCGCCCCGGAAAGCCGGACCGACAAGAGCGCCAAAAGCGCCGGTGCCGCCGCCTTTCATCTGATGCTGCTGGCCATGGACCAGACCGGCTACCGCAACCTGATGAAACTGGCCAGCATCGCCCAGCTCGAGGGTTTTCACTACAAGCCCCGCATCGACATGGAGATCCTGGCCGCCCACAGCGATGGGCTGATCGCCATGACCGCCTGCCTCCACGGCCTGGTGCCGTCCCTGCTGGTCCGGGGCGACC
Source organism: Desulfurivibrio nitratireducens (assembly GCF_044068515.1). Classification (NCBI taxonomy): domain Bacteria; kingdom Pseudomonadati; phylum Thermodesulfobacteriota; class Desulfobulbia; order Desulfobulbales; family Desulfobulbaceae; genus Desulfurivibrio; species Desulfurivibrio nitratireducens. The sequence continues at coordinate 58,026 of NZ_JBIPKI010000008.1, read as the reverse complement.
TGGCCGGGGCCCGCCGGGCGGCCCAGCGCCTGCATGAGCTTTTTCCCGGCCGGCTTTATCTCGAGATGCAGGAAAACAAGATCCCCGAGCAGCAGACGGTAAACCAGGGCCTGAAAAAGCTGGCCGCCGAATTGCATCTGCCCCTGATCGCCACCAATGACTGCCATTATCTCAACCGGGAGGAGGCCCAGGCCCACGAGGTCCTGCTCTGCATTCAGACCGGCAAGACCATGGCCGACAGCAACCGTTTCCGCTTTTCCACCGACGAACTTTATTTCAAATCGCCGGCGGAGATGAAAAAGGCCTTCAGCCATTGCCCCGAGGCCCTGGCGGAAACGGTCAAAATCGCCGAACGCTGCAACCTGGAACTGGATTTGAGCTCCCATCATTTTCCGGATTTTCCTCTGCCGGCCGGCGAAACCCTGGCCAGTGTCTTCAGCCGGGCCGCCCGCCAGGGCCTGGAAAAGCGGCTACGCGAAATCCGCCAGCGCGACGGGCTGACCCCCGAGCAGGAAGAGGTTTACCGCCAGCGGCTGGAGCATGAGATCGATGTTATCATCAAGATGGGCTTTCCCGGCTACTTTCTGATCGTGGCCGATTTCATCAACTGGGCCAAGGACCGCGATATCCCGGTGGGCCCGGGCCGGGGCAGCGGGGCCGGCAGCCTGGTGGCCTACGCACTGCGAATCACCGATATCGACCCCATCCCCTACGGCCTGATCTTCGAACGCTTTCTCAACATCGAACGCAAGTCGATGCCCGACTTCGACGTCGACTTCTGCCAGGAGCGACGGGGCGAGGTGATTGAGTATGTCCAGCAGAAGTACGGCGGTTCCGAGCACGTGGCCCAGATCGTCACCTACGGATCGATGAAGGCCCGGGCGGTGATCCGGGACGTGGGCCGGGCCCTGGGGATGAGCTATGGCGACGTGGACCGGATCGCCAAGCTGATCCCGGAAGAGTTGGGCATTACCCTGGACAAGGCCATCGAAAAGGAGCCGCGGCTCCAGGACCTGATGAAGCGGGAGCCGGCCGTGGCCGAACTGCTCACCGCCGCCCGGACCCTGGAGGGCCTCAATCGCCACACCTCGATCCACGCCGCCGGGGTGGTGATCTCGCCCAAGCCGATGGTGGAGTATCTCCCCCTCTGCCGCGGCCCCAAGGGCGAGGTGCTGACCCAGTATGACATGAAGTACACCGAGATGACCGGGCTGATCAAGTTCGACTTCCTCGGCTTGAAAACCCTGACCGTCATCGACCGGGCCCTCAAGCTGATCAAGGGTGATCTCGGCCAGGAGATCGACATCGCCGCCATTCCCATGGATGACCCCAAAACCTACGACCTGCTCTGCAAGGGAGACGCCCTGGGGGTTTTCCAGCTGGAAAGCTCGGGCATGCGCAGCCTGCTGATGAAGATGAAGCCGGAGGTCTTTTCCGACCTCATCGCCCTGGTCGCCCTTTATCGCCCCGGCCCCCTGGAATCGGGGATGGTGGACGACTTTGTCAACACCAAGCACGGCCGGATGGTCGCCAAGTATCCCCTGCCCCAGTTGGAGCCGATCCTCGAGGAAACTTACGGGGTTATCGTCTACCAGGAGCAGGTGATGAAGATCGCCAACGTCCTGGCCGGCTACTCGTTGGGGGATGCCGACAACCTGCGCCGGGCGATGGGCAAGAAAATCGCCGCGGTGATGGAAGCCGAAAAGGGCAAATTCCTGGCCGGCTGCGAAAAAAACCGGATCGACCCCAAGAAGGCCGAGCACATCTTCGACCTGATGGCCAAATTCGCCGGCTACGGCTTCAACAAGAGCCACAGCGCCGCCTACGCCCTGGTGGCCTACCAGACCGCCTGGCTCAAGGCCCACTATCCGGCCCAGTTCATGGCCGCCCTGCTCTCCTGCGACATGGGCAACACCGACAAGGTGGTGCGCTATATCAACGAGTGCAAGGAACATGAAATCGAGGTTTTGCCCCCCGATATCAACGAGTCGTTCCGCGATTTCACGGTTATCAACGACCGCATCCGCTTCGGCCTGGCGGCGGTGAAGAACGTCGGCGGCGCCGCCCTGGAGTCGATCCTCGAGGTCCGGGAAGCCGACGGCCCCTACAAGTCGCTGGAGGATTTCTGCCTGCGGGTGGATGGCCGCAAGGTCAACCGGCGGGTGGTGGAAAGCCTGATCAAGGCCGGGGCCTTCGACTCCCTGGGAGCCCGGCGCTCCCAGCTTTTCGCCATCCTCGATCAGGCCGTCGACCAGGCCCAGGCGGCCCAGCGCGATCGCTTGAGCGGCCAGATCTCCCTTTTTGCCGCGATGCCCAAGGCGGATGCGGAGCGGGCGGTGAGCATCGAGTTGCCGGAGCTGCCGGAATGGTCGGAAAAGGAAAAACTGGCCCTGGAAAAGGAAACCGTGGGTTTTTATCTCACCGGGCATCCCCTGGATAAACATCGACGCGAACTGGCGGCCCTGGTGGATACCGATCTCCACGGACTCAAGGAGTGGCCGGAAAACCAGCCGGCCCGGGTCGGCGGCCTGATCCGCCAATTCAAGCACCACCGGAGCAAGAGAGGGGCAGCGATGGCCTTCCTCACCCTGGAGGACACTGTGGATTCCACCGAGGTGGTGATTTTCCCCGAGGCCTTCGCCACCTGTTCCCACCTGCTGAGCGGCGACGAGCCCATCGTGATCCAGGGCAAGGTGCAGAAAGAGGAAAGCGGGGTCAAAATGATCGCCGAAACGGTGGACAGCCTGGCCGAAGCCCAGGTCAAATACACCGACCGGGTGGTAATCCGCCTGCGGGCCGACCGCCTGGACCGGCCCCGGATTGAAGCGGTCAAGCACGCGGTCCAACGCTTCCACGGCCCCTGCCGGGTGGCCCTAAACCTCCTGTTTCCCGACCGGGGCGAGGTGGAAATCACCGCCTCGGAGGATCTGACCGTACGCCCCTGCCGGGAATTCAGCGCCGAGGTTGAAAAGCAGTTGGGCTATGCCGCCCTGAGCTACCGCAAAAAGGCCACCGAGGACAACGGCAAGGGTCGCGCCAACGGCCAGCATGGGGGCCGGCCCAGCCGCCGCGGGATGGGCAGCGCCGGTTCTTAAAGCCGCCGGCCGCGGCCGGTGGCGGGATCTGCCGGCGGCCGGGGTCATCACACCAGGCTCCCGGGCCGGGCCCCACAGCAGGGGATGGCGTTATCCCTTCTCATCCCCCGCTAAATAGGGTATATAATAAGTTCTCCCAGCCAGTGATTTTTCCCTCTCCTCTTTTACCCAAGGTTACCATGACTAGCACCGACACCCCCCGTTTCGACCAGTTGCCGCTGGCCCCGGCCATCCAGCAGGTGGTTGACGAAATCGGCTTTGAAACTCCGACTCCGATCCAGCTCGAGAGCATCCCGCCCCTTTTGGCCGGGCGCGATCTGCTGGGCCAGGCCCAGACCGGCACCGGCAAAACCGCCGCTTTTGCCCTGCCCCTGCTCAGCCGTCTCAATGTCAGCCAAAAATTTCCCCAGCTCCTGGTACTTGCCCCGACCCGCGAACTGGCCCTGCAGGTCGCTGAGGCCATGCAGACCTTTGCCCGCCACCTCCCCGGCTTCCAGGTGCTGCCCCTTTACGGCGGCCAGAACATGGCCCTGCAACTGCGCCAGCTCCAGCGCGGGGTTCAGGCCGTGGTCGGCACCCCCGGCCGCATCCAGGATCACCTGCGCCGGGGCACCCTCAAACTGGACCGGCTGACCGCAGTGGTGGTGGACGAGGCCGACGAGATGCTGAAAATGGGGTTCATCGACGCTGTCGAGGATATCCTCAAGCACGCCCCGCCGGAGCGCCAGGTCGCGCTGTTCTCCGCCACCATGCCGCCGGAGGTGCTGCGGGTGGCCCGGCGCCAGCTGAAAAACCCGGTGGAAATCAAAATTAAAACCCCGACTTCCACCGTAGACACCATTGACCAGCGGTACTGGCAGGTCAAGGGCTTGCACAAGCTCGACGCCCTGACCCGGATTCTCGAGGCCGAGGAAATCGAAGCGATGCTGGTCTTCGTCCGCACCAAGCTGGCCACCGTGGAGCTGGCGGAAAAGCTGGAAGCCCGGGGTTTTGCCAGCGCCGCCCTCAACGGCGACATGACCCAGCAGATGCGGGAAAAAACCATCGAACAACTGAAGAGCGGGGCCCTCGATATCGTGGTGGCCACCGATGTCGCCGCCCGGGGCCTGGATGTCCAGCGGATCAGCCACGTGGTCAACTACGACGTGCCCTACGATACCGAGTCCTACGTGCACCGCATCGGCCGCACCGGCCGGGCCGGGCGCCTGGGCAAGGCGATCATTTTCATCGCTCCCCGGGAGCGGCGGCTGCTGGCGGCCATCGAGCAGGCCACCCGGCAAGCCATCGCCCCGATGCGGCTGCCCAGCCGCCAGGATATCACCGACCGGCGGATCACCTTATTCAAGGAACAGATCAGCGCAACCATGGCGGAGCAGGAACTGGAATTTTTCGAGGAGCTGGTCGACAATTTTCAGGAAGAATACGACGTCGCCCCCCGCCGGATCGCCGCGGCCCTGGCTTACCTGCACCAGAAGGAACGCCCCCTCCAGGCCGAAGAAGGACCGGAACCCGACACCCGGGAAGATATCTACGAGCCCCCCCGCCGGGAAGAACGGTGGTCCCGCCAGGAACCGGGTTTCACCCCGCCCCGGCGGCCGGAACGGGAGCACCCCAAGGCACGGGAAGGCCGGACGGAATGGCGGCGTTATCGCATCGAAGTGGGGCGCCAGCATGGCGTGGAGCCGGGCAATATCGTCGGGGCCATCACCAACGAAGCCAATCTCAACAGCCGGGATATCGGGGCGATCAAGATCTACGACAGCTTCAGCCTGGTCGACCTGCCCCCCGACCTGCCGCCGCCTTTGGTGGAGCACCTGGAAACGGTCTGGGTCTGCAGCCGCCAGTTGCAGCTCCGCCCGGACGGCGAAGCCCCCCCGCCCCGGCAAAGCCGGGCGGCCAAACCGGCCCGCCCCCGCACCGGGGTAAAGAGATATCCCCGTGGCAGCGCGGCCCGGGCCGGCACGGAGCGGCGCAAAGTCAGCGGCCCCCGCAAACGGTAGCAGCCGGCCCAAGAGCGGGTTTGGCCAAGGTTAACCGGCCGCCGTGCCGACTTGCGCCCATGGCGGCCGGTTAACTTTGGCCGGACGTCCCCTCAGTCGAGCTCTGTCAGCAACTTGCGCGGATCAGCCACCTTTTCCCCGCTGGCCATCAGGGCGGTAAGGCGATTGAAGTCGCCGCTGGCGCCCAGGAGAATGCAGCCCGCCACCCGGTTTTGGTCCAGGACGATCTTGCGGTAGGTTGCCGCCGTCTCCTCGACCACCGCCGCCAGCCTGCCTTCGGCGTCGATATTGCCGGCGGCCGCCAGATCGATGCCGGCCACCTTGAGCCTGGTGGCCAGGGTGGTCCCCTGGTAGAGACTTTCCCGCCCCGCCATATTGGCCCCGGCGATCCGGCCCTGCTGAAAGGCCGCGGGCCAGATGCCGGCGGGCGGCCCTTGCCACTGGGCGGCATCACCGGCGGCGTAAATCTCCGGCTCACTGGTCCGCATCCGCTCATCCACCTTGATCCCCAGATCACACTCAAGCCCCAAGGCGCGGGCCAGATCCAGCTCGGCCCGGACTCCGGCCGAAATAAGCACCAGGTCCGCGGCCAGCTCGCGCCCGTCGCCCAGAACCACCGTCAGGGCCGAGCCCTCGCCGCCACCGACAATTTCCCTGGTCCCCTGGCCCAGCACAAAACCGAAGCCCCGGGCCTGGAGCAGGCCCTGGAGCCGGGCCGCCCCCTTTTCATCCAGTTGGCGGGGCAGCAGGCGGGGCAGAAACTCGACCACGGTTACGGCCAGTCCCAGCTTGCCCAGGGCATGGCCGCTTTCCAGGCCCAGCAGGCCGCCACCGATCAGGACCGCCCGCCGCGCCCGGCGAGCATATTCCTTGATGGCCTTGGCGTCGGCCAGACTCCGCAGGGTAAAAACCCCGGCCTGGCCGGCCCCGGCTATGGGGGGCCGGAACGAACGGCTGCCGGTGGCCAGCAACAGGCGGTCATAGGCGAACTCGCGGCTGTCGGCGGTCCGGATAAGCCGCCGGGCCGGATCACCGCTCACCGCCCGGCAGCCGTAGACCACCTCGATCCCCCGCTCGGCGTACCAGGCCGGCGGACGCACCGTCAATTCCTCTTCCGCCAACTCACCGGCGATGAATTCATTGAGCCGGGTCCGCTGATAAAAGGGAAATTCCTCCGCCGCCAGCACGGTGATCCGGGCGGCGGCATCATGGCGCCGCACGGTTTCCGCCGCGGTTATGCCCGCCGCTCCGTTGCCGATCAGGAGATAATCCATATTGCTTATTCCTCGTCACCCTTGGCCGCAGCGGCCGGCATGCGCCGAACCAAGCCGCATTTAACCCGGCACCGGGGAAAAATATTTCAATCCCCTAGCAAAAAATGATAACATTTAGATTGTAAAACGATTCCGCCGGCAGGTTCCGGCCGGAACGCCGCCGAATCTCAAGGCCTCGGCCTTGCCGACCAGCTTAAATTCTTTGGGACCCAGCCGCCATGAAAATCATTAAATTTATCCTGCTGTTCACCGTTGCCCTGATGCTGCTGCTGATCGTCGGCCTGGTGGCGGCGGCCAACCTGATCGATCTCAATCGCCATAAGGACCGGATCGCGCAAATGGTTTACGACCGGACTGGCCGCGAACTCCAGCTAACCGGCGACCTGGACTGGGGCTTCTGGCCCAGCCTTTATCTCGCCGGCGGCCCCCTTACCCTGGGCAACGCCCCGGGCTTCGGCCCGGAACCATTCCTCAGCCTGGAAGATTTTCACCTGGCCGTGGCCACCCGGCCCCTTTGGCGCTCGGAGGTGATCATGGACACCGTCCAAGTGGCCGGCCTGCGCCTTAACCTGGCCCGCGACCAGGCTGGAGTCGGCAACTGGGAAGACCTGACCGGCCCCCCGGCCCCGGCTGAACCCCACCGCAAGCCTGAGAAACCGCCCGGGCCGCCCTTCGCCGCCCTGGCTCTGGGCGGGGTCAATATCACCGATACGGGCATCAGCTGGCAGGATGGGGTCAGCGGCCAGGAAGCCGAAATCCGGGATCTCAGCCTGCGCATCGGGGCACTCTCCTTCGGCGATCCCATTGAGCTGGAGCTTGACTTCGGCGCCACCAGCAAGCAGCCGCAAATGGATGTGGTTGCCGCCGTGCAGGGCACCATGGTTTACGATCTCAGGGCCGAGCGCTACGCCCTGCAGCCCCTGGAGGCCCGCGCCACCTTCAGCGGTCCCACCGTCCCCGGCGGCCAGGCCGAGCTGAACCTCCACACCCTGCTTGATTTCGACAGCCGCCAGGGTCGGGCCCAGCTTGACGAGTTCCGTCTCGAGGGGCTTGGGGCCCAGATTACCGCCCGGATGGAAATGCACGATCTCAACGAAGCGCTCCCCGGCTGCCGGGGGGAATTAACGGCGGAGATCGCCGACCTGGTCCGCCTGCTCAATATCTTTGAGCTGCCCCTGGGCCAACAACTGGCCGGCGTGCGCGAAAGAGCCGTTTCCCTGCAGACGGAATTCGCCATTGATCCCGGTCGGGGCCAGGCCCTGGTACCCCGGCTCGAGGCCCGGCTGCTGGGAACCACCATCAGCGGCAACCTGGAAGCCGCCAATATCCAGTCCGCCCAACCCGATGTGCAAGGCGCCATCAAGGCCGAGGGACCGGATCTACCCGCCCTGCTGGCCGTGGCCGCCCGCCTTCGTCCCGGAACCGACCGGGAGGCAGTTGACCGGGCCCTCACCGGCCTGCGCAACCGGGGCCTGCTGGCTGAGGTGGTTTTTGCCAGCGAAGGCCCGGATATCGTCATCCCCCATTTACGCCTCCAGGCCCTTAACAGCAGCCTGGCCAGCGACTGGCGCCTCAGCAACCTGCAGGCTGACAAGCCCAGCCTGCAGGGAAAATTCAGGCTCGAAGGCGGCGACCTGCCCATGCTGCTCCGGGTGGGGGCGGCCTTTGCCGGCCAGCCGGATGGTCCGGCCGGCCAGGAGACCGGCGTCCACCAGGAATTATGGGCCCTGGCCGACCGCGTCGCCACCGCCCGGCAAAATTCTTTCGAGCTGGCTGCAGCTCTCACTGCCGATCTGGCCCAAGGACAACTAAGGATAAGTGATTTTAGCGGCCGGGCCTTGGGTTTGGCGGCCACCGCCGAACTGGCGGCCCAGGACATTTTCATCAGCCCAGTTTTCACCCTGGACCTGGAACTGCCGCCTTTCAATGCCCGAGCCGTTATGCCCCTGCTCGATGTGGCCGTGCCGGAAACCGCCGACCATAACGCCCTGACCCGGATGGCCCTTAAGACCAGGATCAGCGGCAGCCCGGCCAAATTCACCATCGCCCCCCTGGATCTGCGCCTGGATGATAGCCTGATCCGGGGCCAAATGGTGGTCAACGATCTGGATAGCCTTGATCTGGCATTCAATCTCGAAATAGATCAAATCGATCTTGATCGCTACCTGCCCCCGGAAAGTGAAAAGCAGCCGGTCCCCCCCGACGCGGCACTCGCCGGGGCCGCCCTGCTGCCGGTGGAACTGCTGCGGGAGTTGCGGCTTGACGGCGACCTGCGAGCGGCAAAACTGAAAATTTCCGGTCTGCAACTGGAAAATTTCAGTCTGGGGATCAAGGCCAGGGATGGCCGCATCAGCCTGCAGCCTCTGGACGCCGCCCTTTACGGGGGCCGGATGAACGCCAAGGTCAGCCTGGACGCCGCCGGCGAACAGCCGACGATCAAGACCGAGAACAGCTTGAGCGGCATTCAGGCCGGCCCCCTGCTGCGGGACCTGACCGGCGACCGGGAACGGATTCGGGGCCGGGCCGATATCAGTTACAATCTGGAAACCGCCGGGGCCAAAATCGAGGCCCTGAAGGCCAACCTCAATGGGGAAACCCGGTTCAGTTTCAGCGACGGTGCGGTGGTCGGAGTCAATATCGGCCGCATGCTGCGCCAGACCAGCGCCCTGATCCAGGGGCGAACCCTGGCGGTTGAGGAGCGGGAAGCGGTTACCGATTTTACCGCCCTCACCGGCAGCGCCCAGATCAAGAACGGCCTGGTCAGCAACCGGGATCTGAACCTGATGTCGCCCCTACTGCGGGCCACCGGCGCGGGTACGGCCGATCTAGTCAGCGAGCAGGTCGACTATCTGCTGACCACCACGGTGGTAGCCACTCCCGAAGGGCAGGAAGGCCGGGAGCTCGCCCAATTGCGCGGGATCGCGGTTCCCATCAGAATCAGCGGCACTTTCGCGGAACTGAGCTACCGTCCCGACCTGAGCGGCGCCGGCCTGGAGCAACTCCAGCAGAACCTGCGCCAGCTTGAGCAACAGTTGCGCCAGGAGGGCCTGCGGGGTCTGGAAGGACTTTTCAACGGGCGACCGGCGGCCCCGGCTGATCCGGAAGCCGCCCCCGAAGAAGCGCCGGCTCCGCAGCCGGAAGAAAAACTGCAAGAAGAGCTGCGCCGGCTCTTCCGGTTTTAGGCCAAACTTCGGCAAGCCCGGGTTCCGGCCTGGTTCGCGTTACCGATCCGGGGCCTGCCGGTTGGCATCCAGAACCCGGCGGACCAGGCGGGCGATTTGCTCCATGCGGAAGGGCTTCATGATATAGCCCTGAATGCCCTGGCCGATTGCCTGCTCCTCGGTCATCCGGGGGCTGAAGCCGGTACAGATGATCAGGGGCAGATCGGGACGAATCTTCCGCAGGGCCCGCACCAGTTCATCGCCGCTCAGGCCGGGCATGGTCTGGTCGCTGATCACCAGATCAAAGGCCCGGGGCTGGCGGGCGAAAAGGTCCAGGGCCGCCCGGCTGTCGGTTCGCCCTACCACCTTATAGCCGAGATGGTTGAGCAATCTGGTCAAAAGATCGACGATCTTTTCCTCATCATCGACCACCAGAACGCGCTCATCACCCCGGGGCAAATCTTGGTTCTTCACCGCCGGGAGTGATCCCGGCTCAGCGGAGGGCCTCGCAGCCAACGGCAAATAAACCCGGAAAGTCGTGCCCCGGCCCGGCTCGCTGTGGACCGTGACCTGGCCGCCGTGGCTCTTGACGATGCCATGCACCAGAGCCAAGCCCAAGCCGGTCCCCTTGCCCTGCTCCTTGGTGGTGAAATAAGGCTCGAAAATCCTTTCCTGGATGGCCGCATCCATCCCGCTGCCGGTATCTTTGACCGTCAAGCAGGCATAGGCGCCCGCCAGCGGCAGTCCCTTGCCCTCCTCTTTCAGGGCGATTTCCACCCGGCGCAAACTCACTTCCAGCACCCCGCCCTTATCTTCCATGGCCTGGGCGGCGTTGGTGCAGAGATTGATAATAACCTGCTGGATCTGGGTAAGATCGACCAGAACCGGGCCACAGTCGGGATCCAGTTGCTGGCGGATTGCGATATTGGCGGGCAGGCTGGCCCGGAGCAGCTTGAGGTTTTCCCCGATAATGGGCTGCAGTTCCAAGACCCTGCGCTGCTGGTCCTCACGACGGCTGAAGGTCAGAATCTGCCGCACCAGATCCCGGGCCCGCATGACCGCCTTGAGAATTTCATCGATCTGCAGCTTTTCCTGTTCCGCCGGCGACATTTCCAGCTTGGCCAGCTCACAGTAGCCAATGATCGGAGTCAGGATATTGTTGAAATCGTGGGCAATGCCTCCGGCCAGGGTGCCCACGGCCTCCATTTTCTGGGCCTGGCGCAACTGGACGGCCATTTTTTCCCGCTGGGCGCTTTCCATCAGCAGGGCCTGGCGCATTTCGTTGATGGACTCCGCCACCCGACCGATTTCATCGTGCTTGGAGCCGCCAAAGGGCCGGTCGGGCAGGACCAGGGGGCGATCCAGGCGGCTGAAATTCAGGGAACGGGCGTAATCGGCCATGATTACCAGGGGCCGCCCGACCAGAAAATGAAAGATGAAGAAAATAAAAGCGGCAATAAAAAAGATTTGCATACCCTGGGTGGCCATGATGACCAGTACCCGGTCCCAGAGGCGGGAGTAAACTTCATCCAGACCCACCACGACATAAAGACTGCCCAGGGGGATTTCCCGGCCCCTGTGCTGGTATTGCAGAGGGAATTCACGGGCAAAGCTTCGCCCGCTGACCAGCTGGCCGACCCTGAGCGGCGGCTCCGCAGTCCGACGGATCTCCAGATAGCGCATGGCGGGCAATTCGAGAATGCCCAGCAACTGAACCTGGAGCATCCGCTCGTTGAATGACCAGATCCCCTCGCTGAGGCTGTTTAAATAACCCGTTTCGATCTCGCGCAGATTGCTCTCGATCGCCATAATTTCCCGGCGATATTCGACATAAAGCTGAATCCCGGTGGCAAGCACGAGCATCCCCGAGCTGAACAGTAGAATATAGGTGATCAGGCGCCGGCCAATACTTTGCCAACCGGGAACGGTAGGGGTGGTCATCAGGGCATATGCTCCTCGGGATTAAACTCTTCAAAGGCACCCAGGGCTTGGCGCCGAATGCGCTCGTAGCTGCCGTCCTCCTTCATCCGTCGCAGCTCTCGGTCAATCTCCGGCAACAGCTGCTGATGGCTTTCATGCAGATAAAGATACCAATTGCCGCTCAGCAGGGGGGGAGCCAGAATCTTGATCCCTTGGATTTCCAGGCGGTCAATGATCTCCTGACCCAAAAACCGGTCGATCAGGACAAGATCCAACCGATCATGATCCAGCATCCGAAAAAGCTGTTCGGTTTGATCCAGCTCGACCCGCCGGGGATGGAGGGCGGTCACGTCTTCGAGTATTTTCCAGCCCCGGAGAATCCCCAGTTCATAGGGCAGCAGGCTTGCCGCTCCGTCCACCACAAAATCAGGCCAGCGGCTGAAAACCACCATCTGGAAGTCCAGCACCGCTTCTCGACTGCGCCGCAGGTTGGGATAGTGGACTTCGAGGCCGGCGATGCGACAGACATCACCGTCATCGAGCCCGGCATTGGCGTTCCACAAGGCCCGCTCGCCGGGCAGCAGTTGAATTTCAAAGCTCAGGTCCAGGCGGCGGAACAGTTCGGCATAGAGCAGATCGAGAAAGCCGTCCTGCTCGGGCGTGGTGAGCGGGGCGGAAAAAGGGCTGTTGAGTACCAGATGGGGCCGGGGAACGGAGTTTGCGGACGTTGCCGGACCGGATGACGGCGGCGGAGCCCCGACAGCGGAAGCTGCCAGTGCCGCCAGGAGCAGCAACAAAGAAAGGAAAACAGCCTTGCCCACCCACCCCCCCCGAAATTTGCCTGAAAGCCGGGGACGTTCTTAAAAAGATAACTGGCCTGACAACTTATTTCGTCGGCCAATAAACCAAATGGCCAGTTAACTTTATAAGAACACCCCCTCAGCTCACTCCCTGACCCAGAGCCGGCGCCCGAGAGCCGCCACCTGTTCGGCGTAAAAGCAAAAAAGCATCCCCAGTACCACCGAGCCGGTGGTGATCCAGAACAGGACTAAATGTAAAGTATGATGGCGATGATAATAAAGATCAAGCACGAAAAGAATCAGGCCCAGATGGACCAGCGAGGAGCCCAGGCGGACCCAGTAGTTCTTGGTTTCGAAGTTGAGGACCGCGCTGCCCGCCAGGGCCAGAACCAGCACCACCGCCTGGAGGGCCAGGGAGGCGAAAAGCACCAGCAGCAGGCCGGCATGCAGCCCGGCCAGCAAGATGGTCAGCCCCGCCGCCAGCAACAAGCCGCCGGTAAAGCGATGCAGCCAAGCGGTGGGCAACAGCCGTTTGGGCACGCAAATCCCCAGCAGCAGGATCAGGGCCACGATGAAGGGCGCGACGATACCGTTCATCATGTTCTGGTAGGCCCACCGGGCGGTCGGCTCCAACTCGTGAATAGCCGCCATCTTGAAATAGAACATGGCCGAGACGCAGATCACCGAAATGATCCCCAGCACCACCGTGGTGGCTACGATCAGTTTGTAGTCGTATGAGCTCTTGCGTTCCGTCATCCTGCCACCTTGTTACAAAAATGAATGCTCGCCGGGGAAGATATAGGAGGCGACGAAGGTGAAAATCATCGCCAGAAAACAGAGCAGCCCCAAAGCGGCGGAAAAATACCACATCCCCTTGCGGTTGGCATAAAGCCGGGTGTGGAGATAGGTGCTGAAAATGGCCCAGAGCATGATGGAACTGCTGACCTTGGGATCCCACCACCAGTTCGGCCCCCAGGCTTTCAGGGCCCAGGGGTAACCGAGCAGCATCCCCAGGGTCAACAGAAAGTAGCCGAACTTGGCGTAATTATACCCCACCACCTCCACCGCCAACTCCCTCTTGAGCAGCATCAACAGTGAAACCGCGAAAAAAATGGTGATGCAGGCATAGGAAATGAAGAGCAGGGGCGGGTGCATCCACATGTAGGAGGCATTGTAGTAAAACTCCAGCCGCGGATAGAGCTGCATAAAGAGTCCCAGTTGCTCCCAGCCCGACCGTGAATCAAACCAGGGCGCTATTTCGGCCAGGAAGCGGGGCAGGGGGTTGCGGAAGGGATCGGCCAGGAAATAGAGCACCCCCAGCTGGATTGCCAGCAGCAGATAGAGAACGGCCCGGAAACGGCGATGTTCCAGGCGGCGGTGGACCAACAGGGCCATCAGGGCGAAGCAGAAAAACCAGAAATAGTAACGCTGGTATTCAATCCAGGGCGGAATGGCATAGCGGGGCGGAGCGGCGGGGTCATAGAGGGGCAAACCGTAGGTTGCCCCCTGGTTCATCGCCGCCAGCTGGCTGTTGAGCCAGGGGACCACCTGCTCCGGCAGTTCGAGGACGGCATGCTGATAGATCTGCCAGTGAAACCAACCGATCAGGCAAAAACCGAGCAGCAGCAAAGCGGCGCTGAAGCTCAGCAAATGGCCGGAAAAGCGGGGCCATAATGGTCGAGGGCCCAGGTTGACCAGGCCGCTGACCGCCAGCAAGGCGGCGCAGGCCAGCAACATGGGCATCAGCAGGGACCCGCCCCGGCTGAAAGTGGCGACGGCGACCATAAGATTGTCCATAACCCAACCTTTCCCCAACAAGCGGAGGAAACCGCCCCCGCGCCATAGTTAATCTCTTGAAGCCGGGCGAGATTATGACTCACTGCCGGCAATAATTGTGCTAGAATTGACCAAGCGGCAACCGGTATCCAGCCAAAGCTGGTTACTTCTCAAGTTGCGCCGCGGCCCCCGGCAAGCGAGCCTTATTGCCAAGCCGATAAAGGGAGCCGACCGCCAATGTCCGGTCAAGAGTAATCCATCGACTTTTTCATCGCAACCTAGTAGGAGCAAGAAATGAAAATAGGCATGATCGGCCTGGGACGAATGGGGATGAACATGGGACGCCGCCTCTTGGAGGGCGGCCACGAAGTGGTAGCTTACAACCGGACTCCGGCCAAAACCGAGGAGATCGCCCGCGAAGGGGCGACCCCAACCTACAGCCTGGCGGAACTCACCGCCAGGCTCGATCCGCCGAAGGTGGTCTGGCTGATGCTGCCCGCCGGCGAAACCGTGGACCAGCACCTGGCAGAACTGGCGGAGCTGCTGGGCCCCGGCGACATCGTGGTCGAAGGAGGCAACTCCTTTTTCAAGGATGACCTGCGCCGGGCGGCCAGCTTGCAGGAAAAGGGCATCCATTACCTGGACGCCGGGGTCAGCGGCGGCATCTGGGGCCTGAAGGTCGGCTACTGTACCATGATCGGCGGTGAAGAGAAGCCTTTCCGGCAAATCGAGCCCCTGCTCGAAACCCTGGCCCCCCCCGAGGGCTACATGCACTGCGGGCCCCACGGCGCCGGCCACTTCGTCAAAATGGTCCATAACGGCATCGAATACGCGATGATGCAGGCCTACGGCGAAGGTTTCGCCCTGCTGGAGGCCTCCCCGTATGGGCCGGGGCTGGATTATGCCGCCGTGGCCAAGCTCTGGAACCGGGGCAGCGTGATCCGCTCCTGGCTGCTTGAACTGCTGGAGCCGGCCTTTGCCAGCGACCCGCGCCTGACCACGATCACCGGCCATGTCGACGACTCCGGCGAAGGCCGCTGGACCGTGCAGCAGGCGGTGGAATACGGGGTGGCCGCCCCAACCATCGCCATCTCCCTGTTCCAGCGCTTCCAATCCCGCAATCCCGACGCCTTCGAAAACCGGGTGCTGGCGGCCCTGCGGCGGGAGTTCGGCGGTCATCCGGTTAAAAAAGCCGACCAGCAATAGCTAAACGGACCCACCATGAGCCAGGACCACCAAAACAACGAACGACGGCAACAAGACCGGGGCGCCTGTTTCCTGTTCGGCGGCCAGTCCCTGCCGGCTTTTTCCCTGGTTATCTTTGGGGGCTCGGGGGACCTCACCGCCCGCAAACTGGTGCCCGCCCTTTACAATCTTTTTCGCCACCACTGCCTGCCGGGGCGCTTCAACATTGTCGGCTGCGGCCGCAGTGTCATGACCCACGCGGAGTTTCGCCGCAGCCTGGCGGAATTCGACCGTGAAACCCGGGGCGCGACGGCAGAGGCCGACGAGTCCTGGGAGCACTTTGCCGCCAGCATCTTCTACCAGGAGCTGAGCTACGATGACCCTCAAGCCTACCAGCGCCTGGCCGAACTGCTCAACCAGCTCGACCGGGAGCGCCACACCGCTCCCAACCGGATCTTTTACCTGGCCGTGCCCCCCGCCCTTTATCCGGTGATCGCCACCCAGTTGGGCCCGGCCGGACTGGCGGCCCAGACCGCCACCAACTGGGCCCGGATCGTGGTGGAAAAACCCTTTGGCCACGACCTGCCTTCCGCCACCGCCCTCGATAAAACCCTCCATGCCGGTTTCCGGGAAGAGCAGATTTTCCGGATCGACCACTACCTGGCCAAGGAAACGGTTCAGAATATCCTGATGCTGCGCTTCGCCAACGCCATTTTCGAGCCCATCTGGAACCGCGGCTTTATCGATTACGTGGGGATCATCAGCGCCGAAAAACTTGGCGTCGAGCACCGGGCCGGCTTTTACGAACAGGCCGGGGTGCTGCGGGACATGTTCCAGAACCATATGCTGCAACTGCTGGCCCTGACCGCCATGGAGCCGCCTTCCCGCTTCGAGGCGGCCCAGGTCCAGGATGAGAAAGTCAAGGTCTTCCGGGCCCTGAAACCCCTGAACCAGGCCAACCTGGGCGAAAACCTGGTCCTGGGCCAGTACGGCCCCGGCACCGTCGATGGCCGGGAGGTCCCGGGCTACCGCCGGGAAACGGGGGTGGCCACAGATTCGCTTACCCCGACTTTTGCCGCCATGAAGGTGGGGATCGACAACTGGCGCTGGCGGGGGGTTCCCTTCTACCTGGTTTCGGGCAAGAGGATGCCGGCCAAGGAAACCCGGATTATCATCCAGTTCAAGGAAGTGCCCCATTCCATGTTCCGGCGCGAACTGGCGGACAGCATCCTGGCCAACCGCCTGATTCTGGGCATCTATCCCGAGGAAAAAATCTCCCTCAACTTCCAGGCCAAGTCCCCCGGCACCAAGGAGTACCTCCATCCCGCGACCATGAGTTTCAACTACGAGCGGCGCCAGGGGAGCCCGGGCCAGCACTACGACGCCTATGAAATGGTGCTGCTCGACTGCATCATCGGCGACCACATGCTGTTCTGGCGCCAGGACGGGGTGGAGTTGAGCTGGTCCTTCCTCACCCCGATTCTGCAGGAGTGTGAAAGCTGTCCCGAAACCGTGCGCAAGCTGCTGCAAACCTACCCGGCCGGCACCCCCGGCCCCGAGGCCGCCCATCCCTGGATGAAGCTATTGGGCAAGTAGGGAAATAGGCCTGGAGGCTGGAACGGGGTGAAGAACAAAGAACCAGCCCCCCTTTGTTGTTTTTGCAACCCCAAAGCCCGCTGTACCACCAAATTTACCCCGGACACCCCCGGTTGTTCATGGATATCGCCGGATGAAGCCGGCCAAAGAAAAACCCGCCATCCGTTGCCGGATGCGGGTTTGTTGGATCTTCTCGGGCTGCCCTGAATTGCTATGTGGTGCCGAAGGCGAGACTCGAACTCGCACGGGTTGCCCCACTACCCCCTCAAGATAGCGTGTCTACCAGTTCCACCACTTCGGCTTTTTTACTGCTCCTGCCCGGGGAAGGTCCGGGGTACACCCTCACCGGCTCCCGGCAGGGGAATGGTCATCGGCTCGTCGGTTTGCGGCGCCGGTTCCTCAATGGCCGCCGGGGTCCGAACCCTTTCCATCACCGAGCCGTCGCCGGCCCGGCTGGAGTACCAGGCCAGGGATACCGAGGTGGCCATGAAAACCACGGCGGCGGCGGTGGTAATCTTGTTCATCATCGGCAACGGTCCTTCGGTGCCGAAAACCGTCTGGCTGGAGCCACCAAAGGTGGCGCCGATGGATGCTCCCTTGCCGTGCTGGAGGAGCACAATCACCACCAGGAAGAGGCAGACCAGCACATGGATGACGATCAAAATGGTTTGCATTATAAACTGTCTCTACTCTTAACTTCCTCAGATACTGCAAAAAAACGCTCGATAATGGCCCAGTTGGGACGCAAGCCGTTCCGGCGATTATAGCAGCGCTATATCGCCGGGTCTTGGTTGGCGCCAGGTTCTGGCATCCTGAGCGTTTACGACAATAAAAACAGCGCCCATCCGCAAGATCAGGCGAAGCGGATAACGCGCTCGAAAGATTCGGCCGACAATGATGCGCCGCCGACCAGGGCGCCGTCAATATCCGCCTGAGCCATGAGTTCATCAACGTTGGCGGGATTAACGCTGCCACCATACAGTATTCTGATACCTGCGGCAATATTTTTCTCATAGAGAGCGGCCAGCAGGCGGCGGACAAAGACATGGGCCTCCTGGGCCTGGTCGGTGCCGGCGGTCTTGCCGGTGCCGATGGCCCAGACCGGCTCATAGGCGATAACCAGCCGGGCCGGATCGCTGAGACTGACCTGATCCAGGCCCTCCCGGACTTGTTGATCCAGCACCTCCATGGTTTTGGCCGAATCACGTTCGGCCAGGGTCTCGCCGATACAGAGGATGGGGATCAGGCCCTGCCGCAGGGCGCCGCGCAGCCGCCGGTTGATCATCCGGTTGTCTTCATGGAAAATATGGCGCCGCTCGGAATGGCCGACAATCACCATCCGGCACCCCAACTCCCGCAGCATCAGGGGCGAAATTTCCCCGGTAAAGGCCCCCTTCTCCTCCCAGCAGACGTTCTGGCCGGCCAGGATCAGGCGTTCGCCGGCCACCTCCCGCACTGCCGCCAAAGCGGTATAGGGCGGGGCGATCATCACTTCCCGGTCGGGGCAGGCTGCGGCCACTCCGGCCACCGCCGCCGCCAGAGCCCGGGCCTCGGCCAGGCTGAGGTGCATTTTCCAGTTGCCGGCAATCAGGGGGGTTCGCATATCAGCTCCAGATTATCCAGATTCAGGGTCCCGGGTGCCAGGACCAGCTTCAGCCCTTTGCCGAGCCCGGCCGCAGGCGCTTGGCCGGAGACGACCCCAAGTCGTCGACCTGCCGCCCAAACTTCGTTCTGGCCCCGTATTAAACCAGGGCCTCGACGCCGGGCAACTGCTTGCCTTCCATCAGCATCAGGAAGGCGCCGCCACCGGTGGAGACATAGGAAATACTGTCGAATTCTCCGGCCCGGTGGATGGCCACGTCGGTATCACCGCCGCCGACGATGGTCAGGGCGTGGGAACGGGCCACCGCCTGGACCATGGCCATGGTCCCGCGGGAAAAAGCGTCGATTTCAAACACTCCCATGGGGCCGTTCCAGATGATGGTCCGGGCGTCTTCCAGGGCCTCGTTGAAGAGCAGGGTACTGGCCGGACCGATATCCAGGGCCATCCACTGGGCCGGAATCTCCTGGCAGGTGACCCGCTTGGTTTCGGCTTTGGCATCCGCTTCCGGCGCCACGATGCAGTCCACCGGCAGGTAAAACTTGACCCCCTTTTCCCGGGCCTTGACCACCAGTTCGGCGGCGGTGGTCAGCAAATCCTCCTCGACCCGGGAGCGCCCGACGTCGATCCCCTGGCTTTTGAGAAAGGTGTTGGCCATGGCCCCGCCGATGATCATTTTATCCACCCGGTCCATGAGGTTGGTCAGGGCCCCGAGCTTGCTGGACACCTTGGCCCCGCCGATGATGGCCACCAGCGGCCGGGTGGGATCGCTCACCGAACGGTGGAAATAATCCATCTCCTTCTGGAGCAGAAAACCGGCGGCCCGCTCCTTCATAAACCGGGGAATTCCGACCACCGAGGCGTGGGCGCGATGGGCGACGGCAAAGGCGTCGTTGATGTAAACCTCGGCCAGGGCGGCCAACCGGCGGGAAAACTTCTCGTCGTTGGCCTGCTCCTCCGGATGAAAGCGCAGGTTTTCCAGCAGCAAAACATCGCCGGGCTTCAGGGCCGCGGCCAGGCCCTCCACTTCCGGTCCGATGCAGTCGGGGGCCAGTTTGACCTCCTTGGCGATCAGCCGGGAGAGACGCTTGGCCGCCGGAGCGAGGCTGAATTCCGGCTTGCGCTGGCCCTTGGGCCGGCCCAGGTGGGAACAGATGATGATGGCGGCGTTTTCATCCAGGGCATAATTCAGGGTGGGCAAAACCGAGCGAATCCGGATGTCGTCGGTGATATTGCCCTGTTCGTCCAAGGGAACGTTGAAATCCACCCGGATGAGCACCTTCTTGCCGCGAATATCGAGATCCTTGATGTTTTTCACCCACCCTCCTTGACCGGTTCCTGACCTGAACTTTTTGATTTTGCCAAGCCGCCGCCGGCGGAGATAGCTGGCAGGGCCGCTCACCAATGCCGCTTATCCGCGAATGCCCGGCCCATCCAAAGCGGCCGGCCTCTCGCTCACGGCCAACAGGGGGCGGATTTAATCAGACCGGCCCGGCGGTGCTTCTGTTATGCCATTGTTAACCATGACGACCGCATCGTCAAGGGGATCGCGATAATAGCCGGGGCGGCGGGCCAAGGCCTGAAAGCCGCTCTGTTCATAGAGGGCCAGGACCGGGCGGTTGGCGGCCCGGACCTCGAGAAAACAAGTCCGCGCCCCCCGCCGGGCCAACTCCCGCAAGGCCAGGGCCAGCAAATGGCGCCCCACTCCCCGGCGCCGGTGAGCGGCCAATACCGCCAGGCGAAAAATTTCCGCCTCGTCCAGCACCAGGCGGCCGCAAACATAAGCGATCACCGGTCCGGCAGCCCTTTCCCGGCCGACAAAATGCCAACCCGTCGATTCAGCCAGTTGCCCCGCCAACTGAACGGCTGTCCAGGCCCCCGGATTTTCCGCCTCCAGGGCCGCCACCGCCGGCAGGTCGGCCAAAGTCATCGGGGCAACATGCAGTTCCATCCGTCCCGTCCCCAGCCCACCGGTTTCTCAGACAAATTCCGCCACCAGCAAAAATGGCAAACGTGCGGCAGCATTGCAGGTTGCCAGCGACGGGCGCTGACCAGATGCGGTGCTGCCGGACGTTTAGCGGCAAGGAAGGGTGCTGGCGCCGCAGCCCAATGAATTTTTGTGAAATTCGGGATCGGGCGGCACCGGATACTTGCCGTCGAAGCAGGCTTTGCAGAAATAATCCGCCGGAGCCCCGGTGGCCTCCACCAGACCATCAAGACTCAGGTAATAGAGGGTGTCCAGGTCGAGATACTGGCGGATTTCCTCCACGGTTTTCTTGTTGGCAATCAGCTCGCCGCCGGAGGGAAAGTCGATCCCGTAATAGCAGGGATTCCGGGTGGGCGGACAACTGATGACCATATGGATTTCCTTGACCCCGACCCCGCGCAGGGAACGCACCCGGCTGCGGGCCGTGGTGCCCCGGATGATCGAGTCTTCCATGATGATCACCCGCTTGTTTTCAAGAAAGCTGCGGACCGGGTTCAATTTGACCCGGACCGAAAAATCGCGCATCGACTGGGTGGGCTGAATAAAGGTCCGGCCAATGTAGTGGTTGCGGATCACCCCCATCTCGAAGGGAATTCCCGAGGCCTGGGAATAGCCGACGGCGGCGTAATTGCCCGAATCGGGAAAGGGCATTACCAGATCGGCGTCCAGCGGGCATTCCCGGGCGAGAATCTCGCCCATCCGCTTGCGGCTCTGATAGACATTGATCCCGAAGATATCGCTGTCCGGCCGGGCGAAGTAGACATGCTCGAAGATGCAGAAACTGCGGGGCTGATCCTGGCCCAGGGAGAGGGAGCGCAGGCCGTTTTCGTCGATTATCAGCACCTCGCCCGGCTCGACGTCGCGGATGTAATGGGCCTCCACCAGGTCCAGGGCGCAGGTTTCGGAGGCCACGATATAGGCTCCGTTGTTGAGCTTGCCCAGGCAGAGGGGCCGGAAGCCGCCGGGATCACGCACCGCCACCAGCTTGTCCTTGGTCATCAGCAGGATGGAATAGGCGCCCTTGATCTGGCGAAAGGCTTCGACGATGGAGTGTTCGAGATCCTGATCGCGGCAGCGCGCCATCAGGTGAACCACCACCTCGCTGTCCATGGTGGACTGGAAGACCGAGCCCTGTTCTTCCAACTCGTTGCGCAGGGAGCGAATATTGACGAGATTGCCGTTGTGGGCCACGGCCATGGTGGCGCCTCGGTGGGTGGCGACAAAGGGCTGGGCGTTGACGATATTGGAAGCGCCGGTGGTGGAATAGCGGACATGGCCCACCGCCAGCCGCCCCTCCAACTGGCTCAGGTCTTCCTCGCTGAAAACCTCGGGAACCAGCCCCATGCCCTTGTGCTGACGGATCTGCTCGCCGTCGGAAACCACGATGCCGGCGCTCTCCTGCCCCCTATGCTGAAGGGAGTAAAGGCCGAAATAAGTTATTTTAGCCGCGTAGGGGTGGCCAAAGATCCCGCAGACTCCACATTCGTCCTTGGGACGGAAATCGGCGGGCGAGGTGACGAGCGGCAGCCCTGCGGAGTCGCCGGATCCGGCGACCGCAGGACAACCGGGGCAAGAAGCGGAACAATTCGGGAGCATGATGGGTTTATCCCTGTAGCTATGGGGCAAAGGAGGCGCCGGATTTTCGGTGCGCAACCGGATTGGGCGACAACCCGGCGACCTTGCCCTACGGCCTTGACGGCCTGGTGCAAAAAGAGGCAATTATAACAGTTTAACCGTCCCCGGCAAAGATTTTTTTAACCGCCGCCAACGGAAGAGCATGCCTGGGGAGGCTACAGTGTAATACTGTAAGCAGTCATGGAAGTTTGCACAAGCAGGTCCGCTGTTTAAAGCGGAGGGGCAGGTTTATTCGCCCGCAGGTTTCTGGCGGCCCTGGTGATCGAGACCGCGAAAATAATTGACCCAGGAGGAGGTGTTGTTGAGCGACCAGTCGCGGGGCGGCACCAGTCCCTGCCCCGGTTCGTCCTGGCTCCCGGCTCCCTTGAGCCGGTGGTAAGTCCGCACGTAAAGGCAGCGCCGCCGGCCGGGATAAACCTCGCACCACCCGTCGCGACTGCCGCCGCAGGGTCCGTTGAGGATGTACTTGGCGCAGGCGGTTTGGGGGCAGATATAGGCCAGTTCGGCCAAGGTGCAGTCACCGCAGTTCTGGCAACCAAAAGTGAGAAATTTGAGCAAATGTTCGATGTGGACCAGGGTCCAGCCCAGACTGGTGTCGTCCCAGGCCAGACAGAGCCCCTTTAAAGGCCGATAGAGAAGGCCGCCGGGGACAAAACCGGCGTCGTGGGCCAGCTGAGCCAGAGAGTAAGCCAGTTTTTCCCTGGGCGGGGCCGTCAGCGGCGCCTCTTCGGCCAGGTTCAGACCGGTCTGGGGATCCCGGCGGAAAAGATGACAGGAATCCTCGGGCCAGAAAGAGAGTTCCGGCAGCAAGGCCTGCCAGTCCGGAGCCAGTTCTTCGGCCCGGTCCAGCACCAGGCCGATGTCGTCGTAGGAAAGCCCCGGCCCGCCGATATGGGCCCCGGCGTAACCCAGACCCTTGAGGACCGCCAGCAGGGCGGCTGCCCTTAGCAGGCGGGCTTTCTTGCCCTTGTCCGGCGCCCGGGCCTCGCGCCGGATGGCGGCGTAAAGTTCCTCGGTGATCACGCAGCCGGGAATTTCGCCCCGATACATCAGCTCGGCCACCCGCAGGTTGGGAATGAAGACATTGCCCAGGACCGGCACCTGGCCCAGGTTTTGCCGCTGCAGGTAAAGCAGGACTTCGTGAAACTTGCGGGCATCATAACCGATCTGGGTGATGACGAAATCGGCCCCGGCGGCCAGCTTGCGCCGCAGTTTGACGTACTGCATCACCAGTTCCGCCTCGCTGTGCTTGAAGGGCGACAGGGCCACGCCCTTGACGAAGCTGGTGGCATGACCCGGCCGACCAGATGACAAAGCCTCTCCGCCCTCCGCCCCGCCGCCGGGGCCCGCGCCCCGGTTGAGGCCGCTGATCAGGTCCAGGGCCTGGACACTGTCGAGGTCGAAAACCGGCTTGGCCAGCCCGCGGTAGCCCGGCTTGGGGTAATCGCCGGTAATCACCAGCAGGTCGCTGATCCCCAGGCGATCCCAGGCGAAAAGCTGGCTCTCGATCTGGTTGCGGTTCTTGTCCTTGCAGGAGAGATGAACGATAACGTCCAGGCCGAGCTTGCGGATTTCCACCCCCAGCACTTCCGGAGAAAGGGCGACCTGGCCGCCGGCATTCTCGGTGATGCTTACCGCCGTCAAACGGCCATCGGCCACGGCCCGGCGGGCCACCTCGAGGGCCCGGCCGTGGCCGCCGCCCCGCCCGCTCCGGCCGGGAACCAGTTCCAGGGTAAGGGTAAAATGGTCAGGGTCGCTAAGCGTGCGCAAAAAATGAGAGGATGGGGGCTGAACCATCTTACCTGGTCACCAAGGCTAATAAGCGGCGGGTTTTACGAGCCGTATGCGGATCATCAGCAAAGAGGCGGCGGGAGGGGAAAGGCGGCCTTGAACAAAAATTTAGTCCAGCCAGTTGCGCCGTTCCCGAAAAAATTCGGCAACGACCACGGCGCCGCCGGCCACCAGGGCGGCGGTAAAGACCAGGACCGGCAGCCAGTGCCCGCGACCACGGACAGGCGGCAACTCGGGCAGATCACGCTTGCAGCAACGGCAGACCAGGGCCTGACGCTGGATCTTTTCCCGGCAATATGGACATATTCGCGAGGCCATGCTGCCAATCTAAATCGACGGCTCCGCCTTGTCAAGCCGGAGTATGGCATCAAGCTCCCGCCGCCATCATTTCCCTTGTCATTATCCCGGTCAGTCGTTACAATTCCTTTAAAATCAGCCGGTCTCGTGACAAAGAAAAAGGGCTCGAACAAATCTTATAAAAACAGCATATGCTGCGGGGCGACCCGGCGGATCGTCAGCGCCCGGACCGGCCAGGGATGGTTTTTGCAGATTCGCCTGGCCGGGCAGCCGCCCAGCGTGCTTAAATCAACCAGCTTTTACAATATCAGTCGACGGATAATCACCGCAAAAAATCGCAAAGGAGAATGATTATGGCCAGTGAAAACGTCTTACAAACTTCCGATGCCGAATTCGACAACCAGGTACTGAAAAGCGCCGAGCCGGTGCTCGTCGATTTCTGGGCCCCCTGGTGTGGTCCCTGCAAGGCCATTGGTCCGGTAATCGAGGGGCTGGCCAACGAATTCGCCGGCAAGGTCAAGGTCGCCAAAATGAACGTCGATGACAACCCCGCCACCCCCGGCAAGTACGGGATCCGGGCAATTCCCACCCTGATTCTCTTCAAAAACGGCGAGGTGGTGGACCAGATCACCGGCGCGGTCGGCAAACCCCAATTGGTTGCTCTGATCAACAAGGCTCTGTAACAATATGCGTCTCGCTCCCCGTCAATCCAAGGGGCCGGTCCGGCTGGTCGTTGTCCTGCTGCTTCTGGCCCTGGCAACGGCCGCCGGCGGTTGCGCCACCGTAAAGCGCACCTTCGGCTTGGGCGACGGGGATCCCGGCCCCCAGAGCCCCGAATACCTGGCCATGGACGGCATGGAGGCGCTCAATCGCGGCAACTATCGCCAGGCCCTGAAGATTTTCCAGGAAATCAAGGACCGCCACCCCTTCAGTTCCGTGGGGCCCCTGGCCGAGCTGAAGGCGGCGGACGCCACCTACTACCTGCGCCGCTACCAGGAAGCCCATTTTCTCTACCAGGAATTTGAAAACAACCATCCCACCAACGAGGCCATTCCCTATGTCCTTTTCCAGATGGGGATGTGCCACTACCAGCAGATCGACACCATCGACCGCGACCCGGCCCACGCGCTGAACGCCATTGCCGCTTTCAACCGCCTGAACCGGGCCTTCCCCGCCTCGCCCTATCAGGCCGAGGCCCAGGCCCGGGTGCTGGCGGCCCGGGACTTCCTGGCCCGTCACGAGATGTTTGTCGCCGCTTTCTACCTCAAGACCAAGGAGTACGATCAGGCCGAACGACGCCTGGATTATCTCCTGGAAACCTACCCGGAAAGCGAAATCATCCCCCGGGCCGAGGAGTTGCTGGCCGCCATCCAGGACGGCAATCCCCCGACCCGCCGCTGGCGGGACTGGTTGCCCAATGTTTCCATCGGCAGCTGGCGAGGATTTTTCGACGCCGTTTCCCCGATGCCGGGCGGGGTCAGCGAAGGCGGCCCCGCCAACTGATAACGGGCGCTTGCCAATCGGCCAACGTCACGGCAAAATCCTTCTTCACCAGGCCTAAACATTGAGCAGTTTCGCCGGCATGGGCCTGCGAACCGGCGTCCTGGAGTCCAGCCGGGCAATAACCATTTTCCGCCGCGAAAATGGCTGGAAAACCAGGATTTAAAGGCATCAACAGGCAGGGTGGGTCGCGGCAGGAGGTGGTGCCGGGGCAGGTTTACGAGCGATCGTAACGTTCCTGTTCGCTGTAGATGCAGCCGCAGTAAGGTTGGCGATAGAGTTCCAGCCGGCGGGAAAGATCGATCCCCTCTTGCCAGCCCACCCGGAAATCCCGGTAATGGAAGCCGACCCCCTCGCGCCGGGCCGCGGCTTCCCCCACTTCCCGAATCGTCTCATGGAGCTGGTAGCGGCTGTAAAGGAGGGTGGAGCTGAAGGCATCCAGCCCCAGTTCCCGGGTGCGGCGGGCCGCGGCATTGAGGCGCAGCTCGTAACAGATCCGGCAGCGCTGCTCCCGCTGTTCTTCGTGGAAAACCACCCGGCGCAGATAGTCCCGCAGGCCGTAGCGGCGCTCGTAAGCCACCGCCAGATTCTCGCGCTCAGCCAGTTGCTCCAAGGCCTCCAAGCGCCGCTGAAACTCCCGGTAGGGATGAATGTTGGGATTGAAAAACCACCCCTGGATTTCGACCCCTTCGGCCCGCAAAACCTCGAGGGGGTAGCAGGCGCAGGGGCCGCAACAGATGTGGAGCAACAGTTTCATTTTTGGGGGCCGATCCGATAGAGCCGGGGATCGATGGCGTATTTCTTGATCTTATAATTAATGATCCGCAAACTGGTTTCCAGGAGGGCGGCGGCCCGGGTCTGGTTGCCGTCGGTTTTCTTCAGGGCATCGATGATCAGCTCGCGCTCAAAGCTTTCCACCGCCGCGGTGAAGGAACTGGGACTGACCTCCCGCAGGGAATCGGCACTCTGCAGGGTCGGAGGCAGGTGGTAGCTCTTGATGGTGTCCTCGTCGCAGATCAGCACCGCCCGTTCCAGGCAGTTCTGCAGCTCCCGGACATTGCCCGGCCAGTGGTACTGGGTCAGCAGGTCGATGGCCGGGGTGGAAATCCGCCGGATCTGCTTGTCGTTTTCGGCGGCGAATTTTTCCAGAAAGAACTCGGCCAGCAGCAGGATGTCGGTGCGCCGCTCCCGCAAGGGGGGCAGGTAAATGGGGAAGACATTGAGCCGGTAGTAGAGATCCTCGCGGAAACTCCCCTCGGCCACCGCCTTTTCCAGATCCTTGTTGGTGGCGGTGATCAGGCGGACGTCGCATTTCAGCGGGCGGGCGCCGCCGAGCCGCTGAAATTCCCGGTCCTGGACCACGCTGAGCAGCTTGACCTGCACGGCAGTACTCAGCTCCCCGATTTCATCAAGAAAGAGGGTGCCCCCCTCGGCCAGTTCGAAACGGCCCTTGCGGGTTTCGTGGGCCCCGGTGAAGGCCCCCCGTTCGTGGCCGAAAAGCTCGCTTTCCAGCAGGGTCTCCGGCAGGGCCGAGCAGTTGACGGTGACAAAGGGGCCCTGGGCCCGTTTGCTGTTGTGATGAACCGCCTTGGCCACCATGCTCTTGCCGGTGCCCGATTCGCCCCGCAGCAGGACGGTGGCGTTGCTGGCCGCCACCCGGTGGATCATCTCCAGCACCTCCTGCATCCGGCTGGAATTGCTGAGGATGCTGCTGACCCGGTATTTCCCGGAAAGTTCGCGGCGCAACCGGCTGTTTTCCTGCTCGAGGCGCTGCTGTTCCCGGTTGACCGACTGGACCCGCTTGACGGTCTGGGCGATCAGGCCGCTGAGGATGGTTAGAAAACGCAGATCCTGATCGAATTCGGCCCCCTCCCGGTACTCGCGGTCGACACTGAGGGTGCCGATGGTATCGGGCCCCCGGCGAATGGGCACGCAGAGAAAAGAAAGTGATTCCGCTTTTTTGGCCCGGGCGCTGGTCCGGTCGAGGAAGAGCGGCTCCTTGCTGATCTGGGGCACGACGATGGGGGCCCCGGAGGCCACCACCCGACCGGTGATCCCTTCGCCGATCCGGTAGGTGCCGCGCTTGCGGGCCTCCACCGTGATCCCGTGGGCCACCTCGGTTTCAATCTGGCCGGTCAGGGGATTGATGATGGTCACCGCCCCGTTGTTGAGGCCTTTCCGCTCGGAAAGAATGGCCAGGATCTTGGCCAGGCAGACCCGGAGGTCGGCCGCCGAGGCTAACTCCCGGGTGATTTCGTAAAGGCAGGCCAGATCGGCATACTCCCCGGGCAGGGGGTCGAAGCCGGAGTTTTTTGCCGTCGCTAAAGCGTCCATAGCCTCACATCAAGTAGTGATAAAGGACCAGCGCCCTCAAACCGCGATTGCCTGGCTCCGGCTAACCGTAAAAATCGGCAACCACCGGGGGCTGGCAGCCCAGCGGTTCCGGCCGAATCCGCCCCGCCCCAGAACTGGGCCGCCGGATCTGGACTCGGCGGCTCGCCAAGCCGGCCACCTGGCCATTATAACAAAATTGTGCAAAATTACTGTAAAAAGTCTGCTCGCAATTCCGAAAAAGCTTCGCCGGTCGGTGGATTACGGTATTATAGGACTGGCTCGAGCCTGAACCAGGGAAAGGTGGTGACCGCCCAGCGCCGCCACCTCTCCCCCAGCTAACCGGAACCACTGTCAAAATCGCCATCATGCCCAAGCTGCTGCCCGCCAGGTTGACCCTGCCGCTGCTGGTCATCCTTTACAAGCCCCTTTGCCGCCTCTGGCCCTGGCTGGACAAAGACGCCTACGTCCGCCGTACGGTGGAGGTCGGCAACCGCTTTTACGCCCCCCGTTTCCGCCGGATCCCCTTTGCTGAGCGCCTGCTTTTTCTGCCCTACTGCCTGCGGCCCGCCGACTGTCCCACCGAGATCGACCCCGACCAGGGCCTGGCCTGTCCGTCGGACTGTGCCAACTCCTGCCGGCTGCGGGAAATGCGCGACCTGGCCCTGGAGTTGGGCTATCGCAAAGCCTTTATCGTGGTCAGCGGCAAGCTGCACAAAACAGCAGGGGTGCTGCGCAGCCGCAACTTCCTGGTCCGCCGGATTCAGGAGCACCAGCCCAAAGGGGTGATCGGCTGTCTCTGCACCCGCGATTTGCGGGAAAAATACCTGCGCCTGGACAACATCGCCGCCGACGGTACCCTGGGCCGGCACGGCACCCCGGTCATCCCCCAGGTCTGCCTGCTGCAAAACTGCCGCTGCCGCGGCAGCCAAGTTGACTGGCAAAAACTCGAGCTCCTGATTCGCAGCCACGAATAAAGTGTAAAGGCTCAGCAGCACCGCATCTTGCGGCGATCGGCCCGGCTTGCGTACTTGAGGTACGCGGCGCCGAACCGCTTGCCCCAACCTGCGGCACTGCTGAGCCTTTACGGCCCGTACAAATAATAATCCAAGCAACGCGCCTGAAGATGCGCTGCTGTAATATTGCGGCCGGTATAACTAAAGCTTAGCGAAATACCTGGCTGGCTAACCAAAATCACTCAACGGGTAAACGGCCGGCAGGGCAGTAGATTCGGGCAAGCGGACCGGCGCCGCGGTGTCAGAGGACAGAGAGCAGAAAGCAGAAGACAGAAGAGTTGAAGATTGAGAGCCTTCTCGGTTTTTTCTGTCCTCTGTCCTCTGTCCCCTGTCCTCTGGTATGCCGATCGCCCGTGCGGGTACAATCTTCACAGACACCGGCCGGCAACGTGACGGTTAACGGAAAGCAACGAGCTACAAGCGGGGACAGTCGGCGCATGCCGCCGGCCAGATGCGGGGCTGTACTATTGCGGCCGGTATAACTAAAGCTTAGCGAAACATAACTCCTGCTGGCCAACCAAGATCACTCAACGGGTAAACGGCCGGCAAGGCCGCATCTTCGGGCAAGCGGACCGGCGCCGCGTACCTCAAGTACGCAAGCCGGGCCGATCGCCCGAAGATGCGACCTTGCCGGCCGTTTACCCAGTGCTTTGCATGGCGGCGGCAATCCCGTTGACGCTGAGGAACAGGGCGTCGCGCAAAGCCTCGCGTTCCTCCCCTTCCGACTCATGGCAGCGGCGCAGCAGTTCCACCTGCAACAGACTAAGCACGTCAGTATAGGGATTGCGCAGCATGATCGAGCGCTGAATATCCGGGCTGCCGCTGAGCAAATCCTCGTCGCCGCTCATCTGCAGCAGGGCCTGGCGGCCCGCGGCGAAATCCCGGCTGATCAGCTCGTGAAACTTACCTCTTTCTCCATCCTCGGCCAGGGCGGCGTATTCGGCGGCGATTTCCAGCCGGGTCCGGGCCATCTCCCGGCGGGCGTTATCGATCAGCATGCGGAAAAACGACCACTCATGGTACATCCGGCCCAGGGTCTCCCGGGTGGCTGCCTCCCCGCTCAATTCCGCCAGGGCCGCCCCGATTCCGTACCAGCCCGGCACAATGTAGCGGGTCTGGATCCAGGCGAAAACCCAGGGGATGGCTCGGAGGTTGTCGAGGTCGACATCGCCGGCGGCCTGGCGGGAAACCGGCCGCGAGGCGATGGGCAGCCGGCTGATCTGCTCGATGGGAGTAATCCGGGTATACCAGGACCAGAAATCGGGATCCCGCACCAGGCTTCGGTAAGCCTCCATGCTGCGGGCCGCGATCCGGGCCATCAAGGCGGCAAATTCGCCCCGGGCCGCCCCGCCTGAGCCGGTCGGGAAAATACCGGCGTCCAGGTCGGCCGCCTCGCTCCCCGCCGAGCCGGCGGAACCGAGCAGGGCCCGGCCGGTGGTCTGCATCATGGCGTTGACGATTTGTTCCAGGTGGCGATGGGCGAGATCGGCAAAGGCGTAGCGGAAGGAGATCACCTCTCCCTGCTCGGTGAAGCGGATCCGGCCGTTGTGGACCACCTCGGGCATGGCGGCGATGGCCTGGCTGGCCCGACCGCCGCCCCGGCCCACCGTGCCGCCGCGGCCGTGGAAAAGGCGCAGATCGATGCCATATTGGCGACAAATCCGGCCCAGCCGCTCCTGGGCCTGGTGCAGGGCCCAGTTGGCCATCCAGTAGCCACCGTCCTTGTTGCTGTCCGAGTAGCCGAGCATTACTTCCTGAAAATCGTCCCGGGCCGCCAGGTGCCAGCGGTAAACGGGGTTTTGCAGCATGGCGGCCACCAGTTCCTCGGCCAGCTCCAGATCCTCGATGGTTTCAAAGAGGGGAACCAGGTTGAGGCTGCTGCTCACCTTGCCGTCGCGCTGGTGCCAGATGCCGGCCTCCTTGGCCAGCAGCAGAACTTCCAGCATGTCGCTGACCGCATGGGTCATGCTGATGATGTAACCCCCCACCGCCGCCGGATCGCTCTGCTGCATTTCCCCCACCAGGCTTAAGGTCGCCAGCAGTTCCCGGGTTTCGGGGGGCAGATCGCAACCCCGGGGCAACAGGGGCCGGGGATTGGCCAGTTCGGCCTGGAGCAGGGCCAAACGATCGACTTCGGCCAGAGCGCTGTAGTTCTGCTCGACCCCGGCCAGCCGCAGCAGCACCGTCACCGCTTCCTCGTGGACCCGGCTGTGCTGGCGAAAATCCAGGGCCACCAGGTGAAAACCGAAGGTCCGAACCCGGACCAGCAGCCGGCCCAGGCGGCCATAACGGACCAGGCGGGCGAAGCCGCTGGCCCGCAGACTGGCCGCCAGCAGGTTGAGGTCGGCCAGCAAGGCCTGGCAATCATAGCCGCTTGCCGCTTCGGGACCGGTCCGTACCCCGACCTGCTTGAGTACTTTTTCCAGGCGGGCCATGATATAGGTTATTTTCAACCGGTAGGGCTCGTTCTGGTAATGACGCCGCCGCTGTTCGTCGATGCTCAAGGTCCGGGCATCCTCCTCCAGCGACTGGCGCAGGGCCTCGGGAGGCGGAGCCTGGCGGCCGGAAAGGCTCAATTCGCGGCGCAATTCGCAGAGTTCGTCCAGGTAGAGGCGCAGCACCACCCGCCGCTGGTAAAGATAGGTCCGGCGGCTGACTTCGGCGGTGACAAAGGGGTTGCCGTCCCGGTCGCTGCCGATCCAGGAGCGAAAGCGCAGCAGCACCGGCAGGGTGTCTGGACTGGCGCCGTAGTGACGCCAGAGGGCGGCCTGGAGATCGCGGTAGATCCGGGGCACCGTGGTCCAGATGGCGTTGCGGACGAAATAGAGGCCGCTTTCGACCTCGTCGTCCACGGTGGGCCGGGTCTGGCGGATATCATCGGTGGCCAGCAGCAGGCCGATCTGGTTTGAGATCTCGGCCAGCAGTTCTTCCCGCTCCTCGAAGGTGGTCTTTTCGCGCCGCAAACGGCCCAGCAGGGCGGCGACCCGTTTCTGCTTGTAGAGGATGCTGCGGCGGCGGGCCTCGGTGGGATGGGCGGTCAGGGTGGGCTGAATATCGAGACGGCCAAGCACTTCCATAACCTGGTCCAGGCTGCAGCCCCTTTCCTTGAGGGCGCGCACCGCTTCGTCGATGGTTTCCCGCGGGACCTCCCCCTCTTTCCGCTGCAGGGGCGCCTCGGCGCCTTCGCGGGCACAGGCGGCCTCCCGGTAAACCCGGGTGATTTCCATCTGCTCCACCTTGTTGACCAGGTGAAAAAAGGCGGTGTAGGCATGGAGCAGGTGGACGATTTCGCGGCAATCAAGATCGGCGATGCGGTTGGCGGCCTGGCTTCTTAACTCGGGCCGGTTCTCAACGATGGCCCGCTTGCAGAGCAGGCGCAGTTCCTCGACCTGCTCCAGCACCGCCTCGCCCCGCAATTCCAGAATGGTCCGGCCCAGCAGACGCCCCAAAAGCCCGACCTGGCCGGACAGAGAGGCCGCATCGGCCGGCTCCCAGCCTGCCAGGGTTGAGATAAAAACTCCATTTTCCATGATCTTTGCCATCCTTGTGATTGGGTTGATTCAGCAGCAAAGTACCACCGCGCCAAAACCAGCCACGGTTACTTGCGGCCGGCGCAGGGGCCGGGCCTTGGTTTCCGCCACCAGATCGGCGGGCGGGGCGGCGGCGGTATCGATCAGTTTCCGCCAGCGCCGCCCCGAGGGCGGAGGGGGCACGGTGAAAACCCGGGCTGCGGGCGCCGAATTGAGCATCACAAAAAAATCCGGTTCCCCCTCGCCGCCATGCAGCTGAAAGGCCAGCACCCGGGCCTCGGCCGACCAGTCCTGGCGACCGGGGACCAGGGCCTGCCAGGTTATCTCGGCCTGTCCCGGCGGCGGCTCGGCGGCAAAAAAACTCTCGCGGCGGAAAAGGCGGTACTTCTTGCGCAGGGCGATCAGGCCCCGGAAAAAATTGACCAGATCGGGGTTTCGTTCGGCCAGTTCCCAGTCCAGCCAGGAAATTTCATTGTCCTGGCAGTAGGCGTTGTTGTTGCCCTGCTGACTGCGGCCGAATTCATCCCCGGCCAGCAGCATCGGCACCCCCTGGGAAAGCAGGAGGATCACCGCCGCGGTGCGCACCCGGCGCCGGCGCAGGGCGACGACTGCGGGATCGTCGCTGGGCCCTTCCACCCCGCTGTTCCAGGCGATATTGTGGTTATCCCCGTCGCGGTTGTCCTCGCCGTTGGCCTGGTTATGCTTGCGGGAATAGCTGACCAGGTCGGCCAGGGTGAAGCCGTCGTGGCTGGTGATGAAGTTGATGGAATTGCCGGGCTGGCGCCCGTTGTGGCCGTAAAGGTCGGAACTGCCGGCGATCCGGGTGGCCAGGGGGGCGACACTGTTTTGCTGGCCGCAGAGAAAGCGGCGGACATCGTCGCGGAAGCGGCCGTTGAGCTCGGCCCAGCGGTGGTGGGAGGAAAAGCTGCCCACCTGGTAAAGTCCGGCGGCGTCCCAGGCCTCGGCGATGATCTTGGTATGGGCCAGAATCGGGTCCTCGGCGATCTTTTCCACCATCGGCGGGTCGGCCAGGACCTCTCCTTCGGGCCCCCGGCCGAGGATCGAGGCGAGATCGAAGCGAAAGCCGTCCACGTGCATCTCCATCACCCAGTAGCGCAGGCAGTCCATAATGACATGGCGCACCCAGGGATGGTTGCAGTTGACCGTGTTGCCGCAGCCGGAAAAGTTGAGGTATTCCCGGGTAACCGGGTCGAGCAGGTAATAGATCACGTTGTCGATCCCGCGGAAGCTGATGGCCGGGCCGTCGGCCCCGCCCTCGGCGGTGTGGTTGTAAACCACATCGAGAATAACCTCGATCCCGGCGGCGTGCAGGGCCTTGACCAGTTCCTTGAACTCCCGCACCTGGTTGCCGTTGCGGCCGTTGACCGCGTAGGCCGCCTTGGGGGCGAAAAAGGCCAGCGGCGAATAGCCCCAGAAGTTTTTCAGCCGCTCCCCGGTGGCGGGATTGATCCGGGTATTCTCGAGTTCGTTGAATTCAGCCACCGGCAGCAGCTCCACCGCCGTAATCCCCAGTTTCTTGAGGTAGGGAATTTTTTCGATCACTCCCCGGTAGGTGCCGGGGTTTCCCACTCCGGAGGAAGGATGGCAGGTATAGCCCCGCAGGTGCAGCTCATAAATAATGCTCTCTTCCAGGGGGATATTGAGGGGCCGGTCCCCTTCCCAGTCGAAATCGTCCTCGATGTAAAGGCAGCGGCGCTGGAAACTGGCCAAAGGATCGGGCCGGCGCCCCCGGCGGCGGTAAGCCACCCCCCAGTCCGAGCCGCCGCTGAGGGCCTTGGCGTAGGGGTCGAGCATAATCCGGTCGGGCTGGTAAAAATGGCCGGAACCGGAGGGATCGCAGGGCCCCTGCAACCGATAGCCGTAGCGCAGGCGGGGATCGAAATCCTTGATCAGGACATGCCAGACCTCGCCGGTCCGGTTGCGGTAAGGGTCGAGTTCCAGCTCGAATACCGGCTCCTCCTCCTTGGTCCGGAAGAAAACCAGGGAAACGGCCTCGGCATGGCGGGAGAAAAGGGCGAAATTATACCCCTGGGGCGTCCGGCTGACCCCCATGGGCAACGGTGAACCGCAGGCGGTGGTGAAATTTACTTTTTTGCGCGGCATGGTTGTAATTCCAGCTTGAGTTGGCAAATCAACATCTTGGTATACTACTTAAAGCAAAGCAGTTCGGGAAACACAAAATAACGGCGGCCTTAATCGCCCCCATTCTGTTGACCGCACCACCAGCTTTTTTTACCGGCTTGTTAATCACTCTGCTACAATAACCGGAAGATCGGCAAAACCAAACCCCGCTCAACCACGCCGGGCCCGGCGTAAGCAGACCGACCAGACCAAAGGAGCGAACCATGGGTGACAAGGGCGGCAAGAAAAACAAGGACAAGAGCAAGAAACAACAGGCCAAGAAAGACGACCAAAAGGCCCAAAAAAACAAAGACAAGCAACCCAAAAAGGTCGTCTAGCAGGACGGCCGGATTTGCACGGCTCGACTGGCTCAGCGGTTTTGCTCAACCGGCGAAGGAATTGGAAAATGGTTCGGCGTTAAGCGCCTGAACTTGATCGTTACCGTACCGGTTATTTATCGCTGACTGCGGCAATCACCGGCAATCCCCTCCAGGATAATAGAATCTCTGCCAAGTTGGAAGCATGGTTAACGCCCGCCATCCCGCCTCAACCAGCATCTGCCGGGAACCAGGCTGGCCCCGGGCGGCAGGCTATCGTCCGGTGGCTTGGCTGGTTTTTTTGCTGCTCACCTCCCCCTTGGCGGGCCTCTTCCCGGCACCAGCTGTCGCGGCGGTAACCGAGCAGCGGGATGAGTGGATAAATACCATAGCCGGGTCGCCGTTAGCCGCACCGCTTCATGTGGAGTCCTCCGAGTCGCGCAATGCCGTCCAGGGCAGCGTGCATGCCAGCTTGCCCTATTCCTTCGAGACGCTGGCGACCGAATTGCATTCTGTTGCCGCCTGGTGCGAAATCTCCTTCCTGCACCTGAACATCAAAGCCTGCGTGTATGACGGCGATCCCGCCGCTGACTCCTCGATCATGCAGCTCTACGTGGGCCGAAAACGCTACCAGCTTCCCGAGACCGCGGATGTCGTCGAACTGCGCCTCCAGGCGGCCAAGCTGGCTGAGGACCATCTGGCCCTGGAAATCTTTGGTGATCGCGGTCCTCACGGTTCTCGCGATTTCCGCCTCCATCTTCAAATCATTCCCTATAGCGCAGACGAAAGCCTGATTCATCTGCGCTACTCGCTGCGCTTCGGCTTGCCCGCCCGCATCGCCATGCGGATCTACTTCGCCACCGGGGGGCGGAACCGGGTGGGCTTTACCGTTGAGGATTACGACCATGACGGCGAGCCGGTCCATGTGGGCGGCCTGCGGGGAGTGATCGAGCGTAACGTTATGCGATTCTACCTGGCCTTGCAGGCTCATCTGGAAACCCGGGAGATCCCCGGAGATGAGCAGCTCCAGGCCAGACTGCGGCGCTGGTTCGAGTTGACCGAGCGTTACCCGCGTCAACTCCACGAGCTGGACCGGGAAAGCTACCTCAAATACAAGCAACGGGAGTACGCCAATCAGGAGGCCTTACAGAAAGACCCGGTCTCTTTGATACCTGCCAAGCAGGAGCCCGGCGTAGAATAAAGTATCAATGGGTTCTCCCAGTGCCTTCGATCTGCTCCCGATCAACCCCGGGCCCGACCGGCGGATTCTCGCATCTGCCCCATCTTATCCAACTTCGGCTACCGCCAGCCGCCTTTCCCGGGCTAAGTACCGGGCCACATCACCCGCCGGGGGCCTGCTGAGCCGACCATTGTTATTTCAGCGCGCTCATCCCGGATGCTGAGCCTGCAAGCTTCTAAGGGCCTGAAGCGAACCGCCAGAGAAGCAGACCGCCGGTTCAAAAAGAAGGATCGGCCTCTCCCGGAAGGGGTTTGAAAAAAATCTATTCCGGGGAAGAGGTTCGGCCTGGCAATGTGATAAAATGTTTTTTCATAAACCGACCATCCGCCCTTCCCTTGCGATAAAGGCCATGAATGGCGGCACCCTCGAGAGCGGTTGGCTTGAGGATATCAATTTCAGCTCGGCTGATGATCGATTTCCCGGCCTGGCTTTGGCTTTATCGGGAAAAGGGTCAACCGGAGCTGTGCAACTTCACCCAAGAGGGCAAGCTATGAGTAAGACCGGGCAAAACACAATGCAAGCCGTCGCCATGGACCGGTTCGGCGGCGTTGAGACCCTCTCTCTCCGCACGCTGCCCGTGCCCGAGATCGGGCCGGACGAGGTTCTGATCCGCGTAGAGTCGGCCGGCGTGGGGGTTTGGGATCCCTTCGAGCGCGAGGGCGGCTTTGCCAGGATGTTCGGAGTCGAACCGAAGTTTCCCTACGTACTCGGCTCCGATGGAGCGGGCACGATTGCCGCTGTGGGCTCCGAGGTCCGCGGGTTCAGAGAGGGAGACCGCGTTTACGCCTCCAGTTTTCTCAATCCCCCTTGGGGATTCTACGCCGAGTTTGCGGCAGTCAAGGTCTCCGCTTCCGCCATGCCCTGGCCAGCCGCCGTCTCGCTCATTCCCGGGAACCTGACGACCGAGCAGGCGGGAGCGCTGCCGGTTTGCGCGATCACCGCCCTGCGCGGGCTGGACAGTACCTTGGGCCTGCAGCAGGGCGAAGCGGTGATGATCTTCGGGGCCGGCGGCGGCATCGGGCATCTCGCCGTGCAATTGGCCAAGCGGATGGGCGCCCGGGTTTTCGCGGTGGCCTCAGGGGATGACGGCGTGGCCCTGGCCAAGCGCCTCGGAGCCGATGCGGCGGTCAACGGACGCCGGGATGACGTGGTGGCCGCCGCCCGGGAATTTGCCCCCGGCGGCCTTGATGCCGCGCTGCTTACCGCGGGTGGCGAAACGACCCAGCATGCCCTGGCGGCAATCCGCACCGGTGGCCGCCTTGCCTATCCCCATGGCGTCGAGCCCGAACCCCAGGGTCGTGCGGGGATAGTCGTCAAGAGTTACGACGGCATGCCCGACCCGGAGTTGATCGCGAAACTCAACCGGTTGATCGAGTCCGGTCCGTTCGAGGTTCACATCGCCAGAGTATTCCCCTTGGGCGAAGCCGCTGCCGCTCATCGCGCCCTCGCCACTCACTACCTCGGCAAACTCGCTCTAAGGCCGGCCACCGGGGGGCAACGGTGAGCGGGAACCGGGGCCGGCCCTTGTTGCGCGCAAACGCCGGCAGAACAATTCCTGGCCAAGGAACTGGCTGGGCCAAGCAACGGGAGCAGAGATATGGGTGAATTCAGGATGTGCCCAAGCTGCAGCTATCAGCGGGGTTTTCATGTCTATTTTCGCGAGCCTGAGGGGGGCGGAGTGGTGGTGGGCCTGATCTGTCCCAACTGCGGGCAGTCCTATGACCTGGCCTGGCGGCCAGGGGATCTGGTCGCCCCGCTAACCATCCAGCCCGGCGAGGTCTTCCCCGCCAAATGAAAAGCGCCGGGGAATAAGTGACCAGATGAACTGACTGTTTTTCGCAGCAACCGGGAGAAAACCATGCCCGCACCCAAGTATGCGCCGGGGCGCAACATTGCCATTAAAGTTCCTCCACATGAATTCGACCAAACCGTTGCCTTCTATCGTGATGTCCTGGGGTTCCCCGAGTTGGAGGATCCAGCTTCCGGCAGCACCGAATCCGTGCGGTTCCGGTTTGGCGACAAGGTTCTGTGGATCGATCGAGCGCCCGCCATGAGTCAGGCAGAAATCTGGCTGGAGATCGAAACCGCTGATATCACGGCGGCCGCGGCCCACCTGGGGCAAAACCAGATAGTCCGTTGCGACGCCATCGAGCCCTTGCCCGCTTCGTTCAAGGGATTCTGGCTGACCAGTCCCGCCAACATCGTGCATTTGCTTTCGGCAGCAAAGCTTACTTGACAGGAGGTCCGTTATGAACAAAGTGGTGCATTTCGAATTACCCTCGGAGGATCGGGAACGAGCCAAGCAATTCTACCAGTCGGTATTCGGATGGCGGGTGGAAGACATGCCGTTTCAGGACGACGTGTACACCTTCGCCATTACCACCCCGGTCGACGACCAGTTTATGTATACGGAAAAAGGCGGGATCAACGGTGGCATCTTTCGAAAGGAAGGAGCCCTGCAAAACCCGGTCGTGACCATCGAAGTCCCCTCCATAGATCAGCATATCAAGCTGATCGAGGCCGCCGGCGGCCAGCTCGTCGCCCCCAAGGGCGAGGTCCCGGCCATGGGCTACTATGCTTACTTCCGCGACCCGGAGGGAAACATCATGGGTTTATGGGAAAATATGAAGAAATCTTAAGCACGGCAAGCCCGGACGGGAGAGGGACAGATCATGATCACCATGCAGCCCATCGGAATCATCCATACACCCTTCAGGCAACTGGCGGAGATGCCGATCCAGCCCGCCGGAGCGGTCGGAGTGCAAGGCACCGTCGAGATTTTTGAGCCGTTTTGGGCCGGCCTGAAAGACCTCGACGGATTCTCGCATATAATATTGCTCTACCTGTTCCATGGCAGCCAGGGATTCAGCCTGGAAGTCGTCCCCTTCCTGGACACCCAGCCTCGCGGCCTTTTTGCCACCCGGGCCCCGCGCCGACCCAACCCCATCGGCCTCTCGACCGTCCGGCTCGACCGGATTGAGAACGGCAACCTCCAAGTCCGCAATGTGGACATCCTGGATAAAACCCCATTGCTCGACATCAAGCCCTACGTGCCTGAATTCGACGCTCAGACCGAGGTTCGCAGCGGCTGGCTGGAACAAGCCCGGAAAACCGTAGCCCGCCGGAAGTCGGACAACCGCTTCGGATCAAGCCAGGAATCATAAAAAGGATCAGGCCAGGGGCAGGAAGATGTTCTTCAGGCCGGTAGTGATGAACTCCACGGCGATGGCCGCCAGGATCAGGCCCATGATCCGGGTAATGATGTTGATCCCGGTTTTGCCCAGCTTTCTGGCAATAAAGGGGGCGGCCAGCAGGCAAAGAAAGATGGAGAGGCCGATGATGAGAATGCCCGCGCTGGTAATCAGATAGGCCATGGGCTCCTTGGCCTTGTCGGCATAAACGATTACCGCGCTGATGGCCCCCGGCCCCGAGAGCAGAGGAATAGCCAGCGGCACCACGGCGATGGTCTCGCGATCGGCGGTTTCCTCGGCCTCATCGCTGGTATGGGCGACGCGGCTGGTCCTGGCCTGGAGCATGGAGAGGGCCATGAGCAGCAGGAGGATGCCGCCGCCGACCTGGAAGGAGTCGATGGAGATCCCGAAAAAACGGAGGATCAACTCGCCGCTGAGCAGGGTAACCAGCAGAATGGCCACCACGGCAACGGACGTTAACAGGATGATCCTGGCCCGCTCTTGCGGCCGGTAGCCGTGGGTGAGGCTGATGTAGATGGGAAGAGCGCCAATGGGATTGACAATGGCCAGCAGGGAGATGATAAACTTGAGGTTGTCGGAAAAATCGAGCATGGCGCTGAACCCCGGACGGCATGAGTGGGCGGGCTGATCCGGCAACGAAACCGGGAACCGTTTGCCCCATTGTATAGGGAAAGGCCGCCCAGTACAAACCCCGCCTGTCCGCTGACCATTGCGGGCCAGGGCCCGACAACCTCTGACAAGGACAAGGAGACCTGAGCAGATGAAAATATCCGACTGGCTGGACCAGCAGGAGGCGGCCAAGGTTGATGTATCGCAAATCGAATTGCCCCGAGATCTGGCTTTTGAGCAAGATCCCGATGAAACCATTTATTTCCAGGAAATCAAGCCTTGCAGCATGGTCTGTAAAAAAAACCACCCCTTTGCCACGGTCGAACGCTTCGACCACTGGTATCGGGCCCGGGGCCAGGACAAGAAGGCGGGGATTCATTCCAGCAAAATGAGGTGGCAGCTTTTTACCAGGAACAAAGATCTTGCCCTTAAGACGGCCAAGGCCCGCATTGAATAATACCAGGGCAAGCAGGCCAAAAGGCGGGAGGGGTGATATGGCGGAAAAGCGCGTGGTGCTGGTGACCGGCGCCGCCCGGGGCATCGGTTTCGGCATCACCGAACGACTGGTGCGGGATGGCTGGCAGGTGGTCGGGGCGGATATCGACGCCCGGGTGGGTCGAGCCGCCACGGCCCGGCTGGGCACGGCGGCAGACTTCATCAAACTTGACGTCAGCGATGAAGCCGACGTGACGGCGGCCATCGAAGCAATCCGGATAACCCATGGCCGGCTCGACGCCCTGGTCAACAATGCCGGGCTGCGTAACCCGGCAAGCGGCCCGGTGGAGGAATTAAGCCTGGAGGCCTGGCACCGCTGGC
Source organism: Desulfurivibrio nitratireducens (assembly GCF_044068515.1). Classification (NCBI taxonomy): domain Bacteria; kingdom Pseudomonadati; phylum Thermodesulfobacteriota; class Desulfobulbia; order Desulfobulbales; family Desulfobulbaceae; genus Desulfurivibrio; species Desulfurivibrio nitratireducens. The sequence continues at coordinate 17,196 of NZ_JBIPKI010000008.1, read as the reverse complement.
TGGGCGTCAATCTTACCGGGCCTTTCCTGCTGAGCAAGCACTCCCTGCCCCTGCTGCGCCGCCAAGGCGGAGCCATCGTCAACATCGCCTCCACCCGGGCCCTGCAGTCTGAGGCCGACACCGAGGCCTATACCGCCAGCAAGGGTGGCCTGGTCGCCCTCACCCATGCCCTGGCGGTGAGCGCCGGGCCCAAGGTGCGGGTCAACTGCATCAGCCCCGGCTGGATTGATACTCGTACCGCCGAGCAGCAGCACCAGAAACCGCTGCGGCAGATCGACCATGCCCAGCATCCGGCCGGGCGGGTCGGAGAACCGGCCGATGTCGCGGCCCTGACCGCCTTCCTGCTGAGTGACCAAGCCGGTTTCATCACCGGGCAAAACTGGACCATCGACGGCGGGATGGTCCGCAAGATGATCTATGCCGAGTGAGTTTGGTGGGGTCTTGCTTGTTGAGGAGCAAATTTTTCCGTTTCGCCGGCAACGATAATGGCCATTAGTCATCACCGCCCTCAGACCAAGGAGGACGGTTTTTTTACCCAAAAGGGCAGGTAAAAGTTGGGTTCGGGATGATATCCGGGTACGTTGCCACCTTGTTCCCGGGCTGCTTAGGCTCGGCCCTGCCCGGATCGGCTCTTGCCTTTAGCCGGTATTTTTTTATATATCTGAGGACATAGAAGGGCTCCAGAGACAAAGGGGGTCCGTCCCAATATAATCGCTAGCCGCGACGCAATCGCCGCCGGGCCACTTGGCCAGTTAGGCGGTGGACTGTAAGCACCCAGAACCGAATGACCCCCACAACCCAACCGGAAGGAGACCACATGAACAACCTTGATAAAGATTATGCGGCGGGACTCTTTGACCATTGCGACCCCCCGTGTCTTTCACTCTACCAGCCGACTCATCGGTACCATCCCAACAACCAGCAAGACCCGATCCGGTTCGGGAATCTCGTGAAAGCGCTGGAGGAGTCTCTCCTGCAACAATTCACCAAGGACGAGGCCCGGGTCTTGCTGGAACCCTTTCGGGCGTTGGCGGACGATCGCGACTTCTGGAACAACAGTCTTGACGGCCTGGCGGTGCTGGCCGCTCAAGGCCTTTTTCGCGTTTACAGACTCCAGCGGCCGGTCGCCGAATTGGCGGTAGTCGCGGATAGTTTTCACACCAAACCCCTGCTGCGCATCCTGCAGTCCGCCGACCGTTATCAAATTCTCGGCTTGAACCGCCAGGCGATCCGGCTTTTCGAAGGCAACCGTGACGCCTTGCACGAGATCGAACCGGCCCCGGAGGTCCCTCGCACGATAAACATGGCGCTGGGCGATCAGTTGACTGAGCCGCACCGAACCGTCGCCTCATACGGTGGCGTAAGCGGCGGACACTCGGCCATGCACCACGGCCACGGCAGTAAAGAGTCCGAAACTGACCTAGATGCGGAGCGCTTTTTCCGCGCCATCGACCGGGGGATCCTGGAATTTCATTCACGGCCGGCAGGACTGCCGCTGATCCTGGCGGCACTGCCGGAGTACCATCATCTTTTTCACCAAGTCAGCCACAACCCTTTCCTGGTCGAGGAAAGTATCGATATCCACCCGGATGATCTGTCGTCCGTCGACGAACTCCGCCAGCGGGCCTGGGTGCTGCTCGAGCCTCGCTATCTGGCCCGCCTGGCCGCCCTGGTCGAGGAATTCGGCAACGCCCGGTCCAATGGGCTCGGTGACGACGAACTGGCCAAGGTCGCCAAGGCCATCGTGGGCGGGCGGGTAGCCACCCTGCTGATCGAAGACCACCGCGAGATTCCCGGCCGAATCAATACCGCCACCGGCGACATCGTGTCTGGTGACTTGACCGACCCGATGGTTGATGATGTGCTCGACGACCTGGGGGAGTTGGCCTTGAAAATGGGGGCCAGGGTGGTCATCGTTCCCGCCGAGCGGATGCCGACCAGGACGGGAATAGCAGCGATCTACCGTTATTAGAGCAGAATACGCGGTGACCACCGCAAGGCCGGGGCGAAGCCCCGAAAATTCATGGTCGCGGCTGAAAAAGGAAGCTGACGCCAACCAGCACAGCCCCTTTCCTTGATAAAGGTGGTCGGAACTTCGGCGTCCAAGCCCGTCCTAACAACGACCTTTCAGCTCCAGGATCCACTCATCATGAAACAACCGGCCGGGCCCGGCAGCACGCTCTCCATTGTTGATGCGGTGGTCATCGTCATCGGTATCGTGGTCGGCGCAGGCATCTTCAAAACCCCGTCGCTGGTCGCGGCCAGTACCGGCAGCGAGAGCATCTTTCTGCTGGTCTGGTTTGCCGGCGGCCTGGCTACACTAATCGGAGCGCTTTGCTATGCCGAACTTGCATCCGCCTATCCCGATGCCGGGGGAGATTATCACTTTCTCACCCGGGCCTTCGGCAGAGGTCCAGGGTTTCTTTTTGCCTGGGCCCGCATGACCGTCATCCAGACCGGCTCCATCGCCATGCTCGCCTTTCTCGTCGGCGACTATCTCTCCCAGGTGCGGACCCTGGGGGCTTACTCCTCCTCGTTGTACGCCGCGGCGGTGGTCATTATGCTGACCGCCGCCAACATCGCCGGCATCCGACAGGGCAACGGCCTGCAAAGACTTTTCACCTCCGCCATCGTTCTGGGCCTGCTTTTCATCATCGCCGCCGGTTTCTCCGCCGATCCGGCCGCCGGCGCTCAGCCGGGCGCTGTTTTGGCGGAAAATCCGGCCTTCGGCATGGCCATGATCTTCGTCCTGCTGACCTATGGCGGCTGGAACGAGGCGGCCTATCTGTCGGGAGAGGTCCGCAATCCGGGCCGCAACATGGTCCGGATCCTGCTTTACAGCATCATGGCCATCACCCTCCTCTACCTGGTAACCAACTTCGTCCTGCTCAAGACTTTGGGTCTCGCCGCCATGGCCGATTCGGAAGTGGTCGCCGCCGATTTGATGCGGTCGGTTCTCGGCGAAAACGGCGCTCTGTTTATCAGCATTCTGATCGCCCTGACGGCCCTGAGTACCATGAACGGTTCGATTATTACCGGCGCCCGGACCAATTACGCCGTGGGCCGCGATCTGCCCCGGTTCTCCTTCCTCGGGCAATGGCAGAGCAAGCGGGGAACGCCGATCAACGCCCTGCTGCTCCAGGCCGGGATTGCCCTGCTGCTGATTGCCCTGGGAACCGGAGCGCACAGCGGCTTTGTTACGATGGTCGAGTACACCGCCCCGATTTTCTGGCTTTTCTTTCTGTTGGCCGGGATTTCGCTTTTCATCCTCCGGCGGCTGGATCCCGGTCGGCCCCGCCCTTTTCGGGTGCCGGCCTACCCCCTGACTCCATTTTTATTCTGCGCCATCTGTTTGTATATGCTCATTGCGAGCGTTCTTTATACCGGCAGCGGGGCCCTGGTGGGCCTGGCCGTACTGGCCGCCGGGCTGCCGCTGCTATGGCGGAAAACACCAACCAATGAGGGAAAATGATCATGATTGTCCAGCAATTACGGCTGCCGCTGCTGGTACGATGCCTGGGGCTGAGTGCCGTCGCGTGGTGGTTGGGGGCCGGCCTGGGCCTGGCCTCCGATGTGCCTTATGTACCAACCCACCAGTCAACGGTGGTGGAAATGCTGACCCTGGCCGAAGTGGGAGAGGGAGACGTGGTCTATGATCTCGGCAGCGGTGACGGCCGTTTCGTCATCACCGCCGCCCAAATGGGCGCCCGGGGCATAGGGATCGAAATCGATCCGGAGCGGATCCGGGAAAGCAAGGCCAACGCGACGGCGGCCGGGGTTGGCGACCGGGTGCGTTTTATCGAGCAGGATCTGTTCGAGGCCAACATTTCAGAGGCCACCGTGGTCACCATGTACCTGCTGCCCGAGGTCAACATCCGGTTGCGGCCCAAGCTGCTGGCAGAACTGCGGCCCGGCACCCGGGTGGTCTCCAATTACTTCAGCATGGGGGCGTGGCAGCCCGACCGGGAGATCAGAAATGGCCGGACCATCTATTTCTGGATCATTCCGGCCAACCTGACCGGCACCTGGATATGGTCCGGGACCGACGGCACCCGTTACACCATGGAGGTAACCCAGGACTTCCAAAAGATAAGCGGCCATATCAGCAGCGGCCCAAGCACCATGGAGATCAGCGAAGGCAAGGTAACCGGAGACCAGGTCACCATAATCGCGGAGCGGCGGCGAACCGGGACCGGCGAAAAAATCACCTTCCGGGGGCGCATCGACGGAGAAACGATCACCGGCAGCGCGGAACGCGCCGAGGGCAGCTTCTCCTGGCAGGCTACGCGGGAACAAGGAACGCAAAGACGGCTCGATGACGGCAGCAGAGTCGTCCTCCACCGCCAATTTCACTAATCAGGGAGGAAAGCCATGAACACAGTCAAGATCGCGGGTCTGGTTCTAATCATCGCCGGGGTGCTGGGCTTGGTGTACGGCAGTTTCACTTACACCAGGGACACGCATGAAGCGACCCTGGGGCCGATCGAGTTGGCGGTCAAGGAGAAGGAGACGGTCAACGTCCCGGTTTGGGCCGGGGTGGGAGCTATCGCGGTCGGCAGCTTGCTGCTGCTGGTAGGCCAGGGCAGGCGGAAGGGTTGAACCCGGCAGCGGCGAGGCAGGGAGAGCATGCAGCATGAATACTGAGCAGCTGATCGTTTTTGGCGTCCTCGGGGCGACCCTGGCCCTCTTCATCTGGGGACGCTGGCGCTACGACATCGTGGCCCTGATCGCCCTGCTGGCCATGGTCATCAGTGGCCTGGTGCCCTCCGAACGGGCCTTTGCCGGTTTCGGCCATCCGGCCGTGGTGACCGTAGCGGCGGTTCTGGTCCTGAGCCGCGGGTTGCTCAATGCCGGGGTGGTGGACAGTATCGCCCGTTATATGGGCCGGGTCGGGGTGAACCCGACGATGCAGGTGGCCGCACTGACCGGGCTGGTCGCCCTCTGTTCGGCCTTTATGAACAACGTGGGCGCCCTGGCGCTGCTGATGCCGGTGGCGATCTGGATGTCGCGGCAGGCCGGGCGCTCGCCGTCCCTGCTGCTGATGCCGCTGGCCTTCGGTTCGCTGCTGGGCGGGACGGTTACCCTGATCGGAACCCCTCCCAATATCATCATTGCCGCCTACCGGGCCGAAACCGGAGTCCAACCCTTCGGCATGTTCGACTTCCTGCCGGTGGGAGCGGGAATAACGATAGCCGGCCTGATTTTCATCACCCTGGTCGGCTGGCGCTTGACGCCCCGGCGGCAGGAGAACTCGGTCTCCAAGGATGAGTTGTTCAAAATCAGCGACTACATCATCGAGGTGCGGGTCCCGGCCGAATCCAAGTTTGCGGGCGGCACTCTGCACGACCTGCAGGTTGCCGCGGCGGCCGACGACGTCGAAATGATCGTGATCGGACTGGTCCGGGGCAAAAAGCGCCAGCAGATCCCCTCCTCCTACGAAGTGCTGCGCCAGGACGATATTCTGCTGATCAAGGCCGATACCGAGAGCCTGGAAAGGATTATCGACCTCGCCGGCCTTGAACTGGCCAGCAAGGTCAACGAGGACGAACACCGGGAAAAGGTCGCAGAGGGGGAAATCAACATCATCGAAGCGGTGGTGGCGCCCGAGTCGCTGCTGATCGGTAAAACGGCGATCGGCCTCAGCCTGCGCGACCGCTACGGCATCAACGTTCTCGCCGTGGCCCGCCAGGGGCAGCGGCTGCGGGAACGGCTGGGCCGCATTCCCTTTGTGGTTGGCGATATCCTCCTCATCCAGGGCCAGGAGGAGACCCTGGCCGGGGCCTTGGCCGAACTGGGGTGCCTGCCCTTGGCCGAACGCGAGATGCGCGTCGGCAAGCCCCGCCGGATCCTCCTGGCCACCGGGATCTTCGGGGCGGCAATCGCGGCGGCGGCTCTCAATCTGCTGCCGGCGGCGACGGCCCTGGTCTGCGGGGCGATCGTGATGGTTATGGCGGGCCTGCTTTCCTCCACCGAGGCCTACAAGAACATCGAATGGTCAATTATCGTGCTGCTGGCCGCCATGATCCCCATCGGCCAGGCCCTGGAGACCAGCGGCGGGGCGCAACTGATCGCCGACGGGCTGCTGGGGGCGGCCGGATCAGTCTCTCCCGCCCTGACCATCGCCATCCTGACGACCGCCACCATGTTGCTGTCCAATGTGATCAACAACGCCGCGGCCGCCATCCTGGTGGCGCCCATCGCCCTCAGCCTGGCCCGGGGGATGGAGGCTTCCGCCGACCCCTTCCTGATGGCGGTGGCCATCGGCGCTTCCTGCGCCTTTCTTACTCCCATCGGCCATCAATCCAACACCCTGGTGATGGCCCCGGGGGGCTACAGATTCAGCGATTACTGGAAAATGGGCCTCCCGTTGTCTTTAATGGTGGTGGCCACGGCCGTGCCTTTAATCATGTGGTTCTGGCCGCTATAAAGGGCAACGGGACTTCGTCGCCGGGAGTGGGGAAATAGGCCGGCAGATAAAAAACCTTTATAGCCAAAATCTCGGAGAGAGGATGCTGATGGATTTCGGGCAGGATATTTTTGCAAAGATTGTCGACAATCTCCATGACGGCCTCTATTTCGTCGACACCAACCGAGTTGTAACTTTCTGGAACAAGGCCGCCGAACGTATTTCCGGCTTCACCGCCCGGGAGGTGGTCGGCAAATCATGCGCCGACAATGTCCTCACCCACATCGACGATGAGGGTAATCTCCTCTGCCGGGGAATGTGCCCGCTGGCCGCGACCATTGCCGACGGTAAATTTCGCGAGGCCGAAGTTTACCTCCATCACAAGAACGGCCATAGAGTGCCGGTTGCTGTTCGTACCACCACCTTGACCGACGCCGAGGGCAGGATTATCGGCGGCATCGAACTCTTCAGCGATATCAGCCACAAAACCGACAACCAATTAAGAATAAATGAACTGGAAAGGCTGGCCCTGCTCGACCACCTGACCCAACTGGCCAACCGCAGCTATCTGGAAAAAGAACTCCGGGTCTGTTTTGAGGAGAGCAAAAGATTCGGCCTGTCGTTTGGGCTTTTGTTTATCGACATCGACCACTTCAAAAAGTTCAACGATACCTACGGCCATGATATCGGCGATGCGGTGCTGAAATTTGTCGCTGATACCTTCAAGGCCAACACCCGGCCCTTTGACCTTTATGGCCGCTGGGGGGGCGAAGAGTTTCTCGGCATCATGCGCCATATCAACGAAAAGGATCTCGCCGGCACCGGCAACAGGATGTGCCGGTTGATCGAAAATTCATACATAGTTCACCAAAACGACAGAATAGGGGTAACAATCTCCATCGGAGCCACCATGGCCAAGGCCCATGACAACATCGACCAGCTGCTCAAAAGAGCCGACCACCTGCTCTATAAGAGCAAAACGTCGGGCAGAAACTGTCTGAGCATCGGTTGAGCGGCCGGGCCAGGCGGTTGCGGTAAACCAGGGAGCCTGTTCGGGCGCAGATTGCGCGGGGCCAAACAGCAGAGAGGAGTAAGGATGACGGAGGGCAAGAAACATCAGCATGGCCATGACCAGCAGCACGCCTCGTCGCACCGGGCGGCCGATGCCACCGAGTCCCGCCCCAAGGACGGGGCCGGCGCAGAGGAAACAGCCGACCACGCGGGCCACCAGCGGAAAGCCGGGCACCCGCCCGCCCACCAGCACCATGAATCACCTGCCGGCCATGATCATGCCGCCGGGCAGGAGCAACACGCCGGTCACGATAAACACGCCGGCCACAACGTCGAGATGTTTCGCAACCGGTTCTGGGTCTGCCTGGCCCTGACCATTCCCGCTCTGATCTGGGAACCGATGCTCCAGGAATGGTTCGGCTACCGGGCCCCGGTTTTCGCCGGCTCCGAACTGATTCCGGCCATCTTCGGGACCATGGTTTTCATTTACGGCGGCAGGATTTTCCTGCAGGGGGCGGTCCGCGAACTGGCCGATCGCCTGCCGGGGATGATGACCCTGATTTCATTGGCGATCAGCGTCGCTTTTCTCTACAGCGCCGCGGTCACCCTGGGTTTCCCCGGCCACGCCCTCTGGTGGGAACTGGCAACCCTGGTGACGATCATGCTGCTTGGCCACTGGATCGAGATGCGCTCGATTTTCCAGGCCCAGGGAGCCCTGCAGGAACTGGCCCGGCTGCTGCCCGACACGGCGGTGCGCCTGGAGGACGACGACCGGACCGAGGAGGTGCCGGTCAGCTCCTTAAAGGCCGGCGACCTGATTCTGATCCGGCCCGGCGCCGGCATTCCCGCCGACGGGGTGGTTAAAAGCGGCAGCAGCTCCCTGAATGAAGCCATGATCACCGGCGAATCACGGCCGGTGGGCAAAAAAGCGGGGGACAAAGTCATTGCCGGCACCATCAACGGCGAAGGGTCGCTGCGGGTGGAAGTTGTCGGTACCGGCGACCGGACCGCCCTGGCCGGAATCATGCGCCTGGTCGAGCAGGCCCAGCGCTCCCGTTCCCGGGCCCAGGCCCTGGCCGACCGGGCCGCTTTTTTTCTCACGATGGCGGCAATCGGCGCCGGCGGCTTAACCCTGGCGGCCTGGCTGAGCCTGGGCGCCAGCCTGGATTTTACCATTACCAGGATGGTGACGGTGCTGGTCATCGCCTGCCCCCACGCCTTGGGGCTGGCAGTGCCCCTGGTGGTGGCGATCTCCACCACCATTGGCGCGGGCAGCGGCCTGCTGATCCGCAATCAGCGGGGACTCGAGGAGGCCAGAAACCTGGACATCGTGGTCTTCGACAAAACCGGCACCCTGACCCTGGGGGAGCACAGGGTGATCGAAACCGTGGCCGCGCCGGGCACCACCAGCGAGGAAGCCTTGCGGCTGGCGGCGGCGGTGGAACGGGATTCGGAGCACCCGATCTCCCGGGCGCTGCTCAAAAGCGCGGCCGAAATGGGCCTTAAAGTTCCCGAGTCCGAAGATTTCCAAGCCCTTCCCGGTAAGGGAGTCCAGGCTCGGGTTGCCGACCGGGAGTTAAAGGTCGGGGGACCGGCCCTGCTGCGCCAACTGCAGCTCAAACCACCGCCGGAACTGGAGCAGGAGGCGGAGCGCTTCGGAAAAAGCGGCCAGGCCGCCGTTTACCTGGCCGACGCAGAAGGAATCCTGGCGGTGTTTGCCGTCGCCGACGCCATCCGGCCCGAAGCCCGGGAGGCGATTCAACGGCTGCACCGGGCCAAGGTGGAGGTGGCCATGCTCACCGGCGATTCCCAGGCGGTGGCCGCCGGCGTCGCCGCCCAGCTTCAAATCGATACGGTCTTCGCCGAAGTGCTGCCGGAGGACAAGGCCAAAAAAATCCAGGAGCTGCAGCGCCAGGGGAAACGGGTGGCGATGGTCGGCGACGGAGTCAACGACGCCCCCGCTCTGGTAACGGCCGATATCGGGATTGCCATCGGGGCGGGGACCGACGTGGCGGTGGAGGCCGGCGACGTGGTCCTGATCCGCAGCGACCCGCGCGACGTGGCCCGGATCGTGACCCTCAGCCGGGCCACCTATCGCAAGATGGTCCAGAATCTCTGGTGGGCGGCCGGCTACAATATCGTGGCCATTCCCCTGGCGGCGGGAGTGCTGGCCGGGGCCGGCATTCTCCTGGCTCCCGCGGCCGGGGCGGTCCTGATGTCCGCCAGCACGGTGATCGTGGCGATTAACGCCCAACTGTTGCGGCGGGTGGAGCTGTAGAGGGCGCCTGGTCTGCGGCCCGGCGGTCGAGCCCGGGTTCTGCCGCCGGCCCCCGCCCTGATTGGCAGGGGCCGAGGAACTCGCCTCTCTTTAATTAATGGCCGGCCTTAATTAACTTACGGCTTTGCCAGCTATAACGCGGCGGTGAAAGGGCCCAACCGGGTCCTGCCCGCGGGGGGGGGGCGCAAGATGACGACGACAGCGGGTTTGCTGGTTGCGGTGGCCAGCCTGATTCTGGGTTGGTCATGGCTGCTGCAAAGATTCAAGACCAAGCCGGGTTTCAGCTGGGCAAAAGCCCTGATGGCCCTGGGTCTACTGCTCCTGCTGCTCTTTATCGTTTGGTTGGCCATTATGGCCTTGCTGGTCGGACCCGCCATGCGCGGCCGCTAAGCGCATGATCATTGGCGCGGCTTGGCCGAGCGGCTAATCCCGTGGCCAAGCAGTGGTTTGACCAGCCCAGCGCTCCCCCGCTTAACCCGGGCCGACCCGACCGCGGCCGAACTTGCTTCCTGACCGGAGAAAAACGACCATGATCGGTAAATTTGCCCTACCCCGCCTCTACACCGACCTGGCCTGGCTCTGGCCCCTGTGGGGCGATCCCGCCACCGAATACGGCCGTTACTGCGACCAGGTGGTCCGGTTGATCGAACAGCAGGCGGGCCGGCCGGTGAACTCCCTGCTGAACATCGCCTGCGGCGGGGGCAAGAACATCTTCAACCTAAGAAAACGCTACCAGGTAACGGGCCTGGATTTGAGCCCGGCCATGCTCCAACTGGCCCGGAACCTCAACCCCGACTGCGAGTTGCTTGAGGGAGACATGCGCTCCTTTGCCCTCAATCGCACCTTCGACGCGATTCTGCTGGATGATGGGGTATCCTATTTGACCAGCCGCGCCGAGCTGGCGGCGGCCTTCCAGGTCGCCTTCGATCACTTGAACCCCGGGGGAGTCCTGGTGGTGACCCCGGATGTGACCAGCGAAACCTTCCGGCAGAACCGCACCCAAGTTACCCCCGCTATTGCCACCATCAAACCGGCTAACCTCGACGTCGTTTTCATTGAAAACGTTTACGACCCCGACCCCGGCGATCAGCACTACGAAGCAACCATGCTCTACCTGATCCGGGAAAACGGAATTCTGCGGATCGAAACCGACCGGCACCTGCTGGGTATTTTTTCCCTCGAGGCCTGGCAACAGACCCTGGCCGAAGCAGGCTTCGCGATCTACCAGGAAAAACTCAACCTCGACGGGGAACAATACCTTACTTTTGCCGGCACCAGGCCGGCTTGAAAAACAAACCGGGCCCTAGCCGAGATTCGGCCGGGGTCTGCCGGGCCCTGGGGATGGGGTTTGCTTCCTAACGCTTCATTTATTATCATAAGCGAAGTTTTTTTCCAGCAATTACTGGTGGGTTCTGGTCCCCCCTGTGATAGCATGCCGATGCTCTCGCTGAGCAAGATCAGGCCCGGGGACTGCCCCTCAGGCCAAATGACACCAGAGAGGAATTTCATGAACCGTTACCTGGCCCTGGTGTTGCTGGTGCTGCTGGTCCTCGGCCTGCTGCACAGCTTGTATGCCTTTGCCCAGGGCCGCTTCGCCGAGGCTCTGATCATGTATCCCCTGCTGATCGCCTGTTACGTTTTTCTGGTGGCCGGCAAAAAATGGCGCCAACGCTCGGATGATTCCCCGGGCCAAGGAGATCACGGCGATGATGGCCCCCCTGCTCCCCGGCACTGACCGGCCCGGCTGGATCAACCCTGCCGTTGCTAACGCTTAGGGAGCAAGCCGTCCGTGCGCATCCTGCTGACCCTGCTCTCGACCGCCGCCTTGATCTACGTCGGTTTCGGCCTGCTGCTCTTCCTCTACCAGGAGCGCCTGGTTCACCTGCCCGGAGTGCCCGGGCGCGAGCTGATCGCCACCCCGGGTGACCGGGGCCTGCCCTGGCGGGAGATCGAAATTACCAGCCTGGACCAGGTGCGGCTGCACGGCTGGCACATTCCCGCCCAACCCGGCGCTCCCACCTTGCTCTTTTTCCATGGCAACGCCGGCAATATATCCCATCGTATCCCCCCCTGGCCATCTTCCACGATCTCGGCCTGGAGTTGGTGATCTTCGACTACCGGGGTTACGGGCGCAGCGAGGGCCGCCCCCGGGAGGCCGGTCTGCACCGGGATGCCCGCGCCGCCGCGGCCTGGCTCCAGGAGAGTCTGGGCGCCGATCCGACCCGGACGATCTATTTCGGCCGCTCATTGGGGGGAGCTTTGGCCGCCAGTGCCTCCCGTTTCCACCCGCCGGCCCTGCTGATCCTGGAGTCGACCTTCACCTCGGCCCGGGAGGCGGCCGCCGACCTGTACCCGCTTTACCCCGCCCGCTGGCTCACCCGCCTGGAATACAACACCGCGGATTACCTGGACCAAGTGGAGGCACCGGTGCTGATCATCCACAGTCCCGACGATGAAATCATTCCTTTCCACCATGGCCAACGACTGCTGGCCAGGGCCGGCGCGCGGGGGGAAATGCTCCGGATCCGCGGCGACCACAACCGCGGTTATCTGGCCAGCGAAACTCTTTATCGCGCCGGTCTCAAGGCCTTCGTGGCCCGGCACCTGGACTGGACCGGGGAGGGAAATAACCCCAACTATCCCTTGCTCAAGGAGTAAAATTGCATATAATAATCATATGCAGTATCAAACAAAGCACGGTTGCCCACAGGTCAGCCCTGTCAGCATCTTGGCGGCAGGCTTAAGCCGGCCCATAGCGCAACCAAAGGAGGCAGCATGGGACTACGGGAAAAACTGGGGGCCAACGCCCCGGCGGAAATCAGCATTGACTGGGACATGACCCCGGCGGATACCTTCGGCATTTTCGAAAGCTGGGGCGGCAAGATGCGGGTGCGGAGCAAGAAAGAGCGCTACTACTACTTCTACATCGACGCCTGGACGGAGCCAGCCCGCCTGCTCTTCATGGAGCGGGGACTGAAATTCGCCCGGGTCCTGGCCCGGATCATGGCCCCCCAGGCAATGATCGACGCCTGCGTGGCCAGCCAGGGCAAGGGTCTGCTCGACAAAAGCTACGCCATCAACGAGGAATTGCGGCATTGGCTGACCGCCAACGTCCTGGAAGGCGGCGACCCGAAACTGGTGGAGCCCTGCCTGGACGAGGAAGAAGCGGAATCCATGGTTACCGGTCTGCCCGACCGCCAGGCCGCCCGGCCCGACCTGGACCGGGTTGAGTTGCGGCGGGAGCCGGCCTTCCTCGGCGAAGATGAGGTGCCGGCAACTCTGCAGAAGTTCAATTTTTATGACAGCCAGCGCAATCCCGCCGGCGATTTCCAGGCCTACCTGGTGGACAACGGCGACGATCTGACCGTCAGCGAGTTGCGCAGCGGGGTGATGTGGCAGCGCGGCGGCTGCGATATCACCAACCATCGCAACGTTACCGCTTATATCCAGGAGCTCAACGGGCGGAAATTCGCCGGCCACGACGATTGGCGCCTGCCCACCATGGAGGAAGCCCTGGCCCTGCTGGGCCCGGAGCGCAACAGCAAGGGGTTGCTGATCTCGCCGGCCTTTTCCCAGGATCAGCCCTTCATCTTTCTCGCCGACGAACGCAAGCCCGGCGGCTACTGGTTCATCGACTTCAAACAAGGCACGGTATTCTGGGCCTCCGGCACCATTCCGGGGGGGTTCGGCCGCGCCTGCCGCACCGAGGGGTAAAATTGCAGCAGCACCACATCTTCGGGCGATCGGGCCAGCTTGCGTAGACGGGCTACGCGGCGCCGGCCCGCTTGCCCGAATCTGCGGCACTGCTGCAATTTTACCCAGCTGGTTGGTTGGTATAACAGGAGCGCGAAATTTACTTCTTGCCTGAATAACAAGAAACCTGCGGTCCTAATAAAATTTTAACATGATAGCTGCTTTGCGGGCCGGGGCCAGAGTCACCAATATTTTTTGCCCGCTGCCAACCGTAAATGGGCAGTAGTGCCGCAGATTCGGGCAAGCGGGCCGGCGAAGCATAGTTCGCTATGCGAGTCGGACCGATCGCCCGCGCGGGTACAATATTCACAAACACCGGCCGGCGGCGTGACGGTTACCGGAAAGCAACAAAGTTACATGCGGGGACAGTCGGCCCATGCCGCCGACAAGATGCGCTGCTAAGACAATTTTACCCAGCTTGTTGCTTGGCAAACTGGGAGCCAGGGTCACCAGTATTTTTATCCCCACAGCCAACCGTAAACGGGCAGTAGTGCCGCAGGTTAGGGCAAGCGGGCCGGCGAAGCATAGTTTGCTATGCGAGTCGGGCCGATCGCCCGCGCGGGTACAATATTCACAAACACCGGCCGGCGGCGTGACGGTTACCGGAAAGCAACAAAGTTACATGCGGGGACAGTCGGCGCATGCCGCCGACAAGATGCGGTGCTAATGCCCGTTTACAAAAGCCAGGGGATTGTTTGAGGGTGGTAGTGGGCCAGGCCTTCGAGGACGCCGGCGGCGTAGTTGCCGTTCATCCCCAGAAAGCCGCCGCTGGCGCAATAAAGGGTCTCGGCCCGTCCGGTCCGGCGAACCCGGTCCAGGGCTTCGCGGCGCACCTCCGCCGGAGCGTTGGCCACCAGGACGGCGTTGAGTTCGCTGCCCAGGACATCGAGATCGTTGCCGGAATCACCGGCAAAAACGGTATTTGCCGGAACAAAGCCCAGGCGTTTCATTAAAAAACGGATGGCGGCCAACTTGCCGGCCCGGGCCGGCAAGACATCGAGCAGGCCGAGATCGCGTTCCTCATCGATACTCCAGACCAGGGCGGCCCGGATGTCGTGGTCGGCCAGGCGGGCCCGCACCGCGGCCAGCAGCTCTTCCCGGCCGCGGCGGTCGGCCGCGGCCGGGCCAAAACGCGGCGGGGTATAGTAGCTCAGCTTGCAGTGATTCTGTTTTTCCGCCTCCTGCAGCCAGATACCGGGCAGCCCGGCCAGCAGCGGGGCCAGCTCCCAGCTGGTCCTGTTCCCCCAGTCGGAGCTGATCTCCTCCCGCCAGGCGGGCCAGGCTTGCCAGTCTCCGGCCGCGCCCCGATAGATGGTGGTCCCGACATCGCCGATGGCGTAGGCGGGTTGGGGAATTTCGTATTCCTCGATAGCCGCGGCCAGCAGTTCCCGGTGGCGGCCGCTGACATAAGCGATGGTCACCTCCGGCCGCCGGGCCAGGGCTCGCAGCAGGGGCCGCGCGGCCGGCGATTCCGGCTGGGCTCCGTTGGGCAGAATGGTCCGGTCCAGGTCGGAACAAAGCAGCACCGCCCCGGGTCGATCACCGAGCCGGGGGGCCGGGGCCGGGTCGGATCGAGTAACGGTTGTGCCTGACATTTATGGTCCTCCTTTGCTTGGTGGTTGAGGGGCCGGCCGGGATAAAATCTTCCGAATCATAGCACAAGCAAGCCTTGACGTAAAACCGGCGGCGCTACCACCACCGATCCGCGCTTGTGACTCTTAGGGGACGACAGCCGACCAAAATCCTCCATGCCCCCCCTTGCCCCGGCATGCAAGATCGGGGATAATGACAAGCGTTGGCTTCTTCCTGACCCCCCGAAGGGGTGGCCGGGCTGCCATTATGAACAATTACCGCCGTGAGGATAAGATGAGAAAACCGAGTTGGGCGTTGCTGATGATCGCCGTGATGATGCTGACCGGCTTGCTGGCGCCGGTGGCCGCCGCCACCGCCGCCGAGAAGCCTTTTGCCGAATGGCTGGTGGAATTGCGGGCCGAGGCCCTGGAGCGGGGGATCCAGCCCGCAACCCTGGACGCCGCCTTGGCCGGAGTGGAGCCCATCCCCCGGGTGATCGAGCTTGACCGCAGCCAGCCGGAATTCACCCTGACCTTCGCCCAGTACCGGGAACGGGTGGTACCCCGGTCGCGGATCGAAATGGGCCGCCAGCGGCTGGCCGAGCACCGCGAGTTGCTGGAGGAAATCAGCCGGCAGTATGGGGTCCAGCCCCGCTTCATCGTGGCTCTCTGGGGTATCGAGACCGATTTCGGCCGGCTCACCGGCGGCTTTCCGGTTATCGCGTCCCTGGCCACCCTGGCCCACGACGGCCGCCGCAGCAGCTATTTCCGGGGCGAACTCCTCAACGCCCTGCAAATCCTCGACGAAGGCCATATCAGTCCCGAGGAAATGAAAGGCTCCTGGGCCGGAGCCATGGGCCAGAGCCAGTTCATGCCCTCGAGCTTTCTCAACTTCGCGGTGGATTACGACGGCGACGGCCGCCGCGACATCTGGAACTCCCGGGCCGATGTCTTCGCCTCGGCCGCCAATTACCTGGCCCGTTCGGGCTGGCGCGCCGACCAGACCTGGGGCCGGCCGGTGCGGCTGCCCGCCGGCTTCGACCAAAGCCTGGCCGGGCTCGACACCCGCAAGCCCATCGGTCAATGGCAGGCCCTGGGAGTTCGCCGGGCCGACGGCTCCAGCCTGCCCGCCCGCCAACTCTCGGCCTCGATCATCATCCCCGACGAGGGCAACCCGCAAGAGGCCTTCATGGTCTACGAAAATTTCCGCACCACCCTCAAGTGGAACCGCTCCAATTATTTCGCCCTGGCAGTGGGATTGCTCTCCGACGCCATCGCCGAATAGAATAGCGGTATCGTTGCAGGTTGCTCCGGTTGCCGCCTCGGCCCCGGCTCTTTCAGCGCAGGCGGATTCTGCTTCCGTCTTCCAGTTCGCGCGGGGGGTGAACGATGACCCGCTCGCCTTCGGCCAGGCCGGCAAGCAGGTGGACATAACGACCGCCGCGCTGGCCGACTTCCACCGCCCGCAAGCGAGCCCGGCCGTTATCGACGGTGAACACCGCCCAACCCGGCTCGCTTTCCGGGCCGTCGATCCCGGCGGCGGCCCGACTTTTCTGCCGGCGGAAAACCGCACTGCCGGGCAGACGCAGGACATCATCCAATTCCCAGAGGACGAAGCGAGCGTTGACCCGGTAAGCATCGCCCAGGCGCTGCCACTGCTCGCGGGGGGCGACGAAATCGGCGATTACCAGTACCCGTTGTTCCTCGACTCCCAGGGCGGAAATCCGGGTGAAGCCGCCCGGTTCGATGCGGCGCACCCTGCCCTCCACCGGTTCTTCCCGACCCCAACGCTCGAACCAGACCACCATGCCCTCCTCCAGGCGCACCGCGTCGGCGGAGAGCACATCCACTTCCACCTCCAGGGAAACGGTATCGCCGATTTCCAGGATCGGGTCCCCGGCCTGAACCACCCGGGAGCTGGTGAAAAAACGGCGCAAAATCACCCCGTCCACCGGCGCGCGCAGTTCGATGATCCCGCTGGCGGCGGCATCCTGGCGACCGGCATAGGCCAGGGCGCTGCGGGCCGACTCCAACTCGTAACGGGCGGTCTGGACCCGAAAATCGGCCGAACGCTCCAGGGCTTCGTGGCGCCGGGCGTCGGCGGCCATGGTTTCCAGTTCGCTGGGGGAAATCAGTTTTTCCGCCGCCAGGATCCGGCTGCGCTCCAGTTCCGCCGC